>JAWWAT010000164.1:0-7188 GCA_033721635.1 Marinobacter sp.
CCCTCCCAGAAGCGCTCTATATCCCTCCCAGAACCTGGATGGGGATATCTTTTCGGATATCTCAGCGGCGCTCGGCGGCAGCCTGGCAACGGCCAGTTCGATCATAGAGAGCAAGGACGGCACCATGCTGTTCGAGGCGCCACACGGCACTGCCCATGACCTTTATCTGAAGTATTTGGAGAGTGATGGAAAAGTTGCCCACTTCAATCCTTCGGCGTTGATATTCGCGCTGGCCAATGCCCTTGAAACCCTGGGTGAGCGAGAAGGTAACGAACCCCTGAGCCAGTACGCCATTCAATTGAAAGCAGCCTTAACCGATACGGTGGACAGCGGCATTGTTACCGCTGATCTGAAGGGTAAAACAGTTGATCCGGATTCAGAACAAGTCGTGGATATGATTGGTTTTCTGGAGGCCGTGGAAAAGGCGCTCCAGTGATGCTCTGAATCAAAGGAGCGCCGGATCAGGCACTCTATTTTACAGTATTGCCCTGAATCAGCATGCCGTTACCCTTGATGACGCCATCCTGGCGAAGCACCATGGATGGCCCGTCAATGCTGACTGCGTAGCAAGTGGGCTCCTGGCCATAGGCGAAGCACATTTCGCCTTCCTTGGTCGTCCACTCGCCTGTGTAGTCCGCGCCATGAATGGTGCCGTCTGGTGCGTAGTATTCGTTAAACCCGGAGTTTGGTTCCAGCATGCTGCCCTGGTATGAGTGATTGCTGACCGCTTTGGAAATCTCCTCTGCGCTGTGCTTTTCGGATGCGTTGACCGCGCTGGTGCCCAGAAGCGTTGCAGCAGCGAATGCGAGGGGTAGGGTAATGGCATTTCTTGCGTTGCGATTCATAGTAACGTCCTTTTTGTGTCTGAAATTAGAAGTGCGTGTTGAAGGCTACGCGCTGTTGACTCAACGGGATCTTTTCCAGGGACGGAAATGCGGTCAGTCTGATCTGCTCCACGGCGACAGCGTAAGTCAATGGGGCGAACAAGGTTACTGCCTCCTTGATGGCAAACAGAGCTTTCAGACAGGAGCTGTCATTAATGGCGTTTTACAACCGAAGGAAACTGGAACTTCAGGAGGCGTTGGCAAAGCTTGAGGCTGCCGAGAGCCGGGTTCGGGAGCTGGAGTCGGATTTCGAGGCCATCGAACAAGCCGTTGCACTCCTCGTAATGACCCAGGATGGCATTATTGAACGGGCCAATAACCGGTTCCGAGATTTGCTGGGATATGAACCAGAAGATCTTGTCGGCCAGCATCATCGGATTCTCTGTAACAGCGATTACGCCAGAAGCGAAGACTACATCCGGTTCTGGCGTGAGCTGGTTACCGGCAATGTGAAGCAGGGCAGTTTCCCAGCCGTTGACGCTAATGGGCACGACGTCCTGCTGGACGCCCGGTATGCGCCTGTAAAAGGGGAGCAGGGTATTTCGAGGCGAGTTATTGCGATTATCAGCGCCACTTCGCGTGAAGTCGAAAAAAGTTGTTAAATGAGAGCTCCAGAAAGCCGATCGGGAGGAAAAGCGATTATTTTGCTTTGGTAGGCCGCAGAAAGTGCTAAGTTTTTGTTATGCCCATGACCTTCCAATAAAGGATAGTAGAGATGATGCGAAGCGAATTTCTTCAGGAATTGATCAAGCAGCTCTCGCCGAAACTGGATTCGACAACCTACGTCTACTGCACGGTGCCCAAGGCCAAGTATGGTGAATTGGAACATCTTAAGCCCATCGTCAGCATTGCTGAGCTTGAGGGCCTGACACTGGTGATTCCTCTGGAGCAGGCCCAAGCAGAAGGCTTGGACTATTACAGAGTGTTCCGCCGAATCACTCTTGAAGGGCATTCCAGCCTTGAAGCCCTGGGGCTTACATCCGTGGTAACCAGCTTGCTGGCTGAACGGGGTATTACCACCAATGTGATTGCTGGTTTCTACCACGATCACATGTTTGTGCCCAGTGATCGCACCGATGAGGCGATGAGAGCTCTCAAGGAACTCGCGAGCAATCCAGGCGGCTGAACGCCGCTGACTATCAAGAGCCAGTCAGTTGGTTGTCGTTTTGCTTCTGAAGCGTCTGAGTTTTGCCGGCGGCATATCCGAGCGTAATGGCCAGAGTGAAGAATGCCGCCAGGCCGCCAAACAAAGTAATCACGGGGATAACGTTCATAGGTTTTAAACCTCCGGTGGTTTAAGTAGGATCTTTTCATACCATTCAAGCTTATAATTAGTATACGAAGAAGAACCCCATTTTTGCGTATGCAGAAACCATTACTGCTCATATGCAATTACCCTTAGACGTCCTGAAAAATGCTTTGGCTTGATGCTCTCTGCAGCCAACGTTCGCCTTGGAGGCTGCTAAACTCAATTTATTCATCACTGAATCTCCCTGGGAGTGTCATGGCCAATGCACATAGCTCACCTCGGTTTCTCACTTCTTCTCCTGTCTATCTCTGCCGGCGTGGCTGCTAAAAACGACACTCTGGACGCAGTGTCATCGGACCCGAAAAATCTGGGGTGGATGCAAGGTTTTCCGCCACCACCCGACAAGCTGGTAACGCAGCCAGACTCCAATTTTTTCAGTTTTCCGAAGCTCCGTTGGACTGTGTGCCATTTTCGCGAGCTTCTGCCGACTGAGCAGGTCAGCCGTGGAATTGGCGCACCGGTTCCACTTGAGTACAGCCTCGATGAGGCTGCCATCGATGCGCTTACGTTCAAGCCAATGGGCAGCAGCGAAACGATGACATGGGAAGAGTCGCTGGCAGCAAACTATACGGACGGCATGCTGATCCTCCATGAAGGAAAGATCGTCTACGAGCGGTATTTTGGCTGCCTCGACGAGACCGGCAAGCACGGAGCCATGTCTATGACCAAGTCGATGACGGGCCTGCTTGCCGAAATCCTGGTGGTTGAAGGAAAGCTGGACGACGGTGCGCTGGTTTCCTCCATCGTTCCAGAGCTTGCGGACAGTGCATTCGGTTCAGCAACTGTCCGACAGGTGATGGATATGACGACAGGCCTTGCCTACAGTGAAGACTACTCCGACCCCAAAGCCGACATATGGATATACTCCAGGGCGGCCAGCCCGCTGCCCAAGCCCATGGGCTACGACGGACCAGACGGTTACTTCGAATATCTTCAGACGGTTAAACCTGAGGGCGAACACGGTGATGCTTTCCACTACAAAACAATCAACACCGATGCACTCGGCTGGATAATTTCCCGTGTTTCAGGTCTCGAAGTGACCGAACTGCTCTCAGAGCGCCTATGGCGTCGGATGGGGGCGGAGCAGGACGCCTACATCACAGTAGACGGCAAGGGCACACCCTTTGCCGGCGGCGGCCTGAGTGCAGGCTTGCGGGATCTGGGGCGGGTAGGCCTGCTGATGCTCAACGAGGGCGAGATCAACGGCCAGCGACTGTTTCCCTCAAAAGTGGTTGCTAACATTCGCAAGGGTGGGAGCAAGAACAATTTCGCAAAGGCTGGTTACACAACACTGGAAGGCGGCAGCTATCGGAGCATGTGGTGGCTGCTTCACAACGAGCACGGTGCGTATGCGGCCCGAGGCGTTCATGGCCAGACCATCTATGTCGACCCGAAGGCCGATATGGTGATCGTCCGGTTTGCTTCCTATCCAACGGCTAAGAATGGAAAAATAGACCCTACCTCTTTGCCGGCATACCAGGCGGTAGCTGAATACCTTATGTCGGATTAGCGGGTAAGGGGCTTGGTGAATCTACCGGATATAAATGATCAATGATGCCATGGCCCAAATAACGTCACTGTATGTCTATAAGGTTGTCAGTCAGGCAAGCCCAGGCGTCGAAACGCGGGACTTGATCCGCAGACTTGGCCTTTCCTTGGACGGCCCCATCGATCCAACTCGGATGGTATCTTCACTGGAGTATTACGACTTTTTTGCTGAACTGGCTGATCGGGATCCGAATGGCCTTTCGTTACCGCTGAGGATCGGCGCTGCCATGAGAAGTGATGAGTACGGCGCTTTCGGTCTGGCCTGGAAATCCGCGCCGACCTTACGCGGCTCATTCACAAGGGCAGAGCGGTACGGGCATGTTCTGGGCAGTGCAGAAACGTACTCGCTGGAGGAAACCACACAAGGGTTCTTATTTAATCTTGAAAAAGCCGGGGATGGTTCCCCGGGCATGCTGCTCTCCAACGAGGCCAGCATGTCGGCCGTGCATACCATCAGCAAAGAAGTCAGCTCTTCGAACTTCATTCCAACCGGCATTTATTTCAAGCATGCACCAAGAGGGGATACCGCAGTGTATGAGTCGCATTTTGGTTGCCCGGTCCATTTCGAGTCGGGACGAGATGCGGTGCTTGTGAGTAAAGAAAGCCTTGAAATTCCCAACAAACTGGGTGACGAATCCATCGCTCGGTTCTTTGACCGACATCTTGAACGGCAACTGAATTCGCTCAAGGGCGACATCGACCTGCAACAACAGGTCCGGCGTGCCGTCGCCAACGTGCTCAGCGAGGGAGTACCGAAGCTGTCACGGATTGCGTCCGAACTGAATATGGGCGCACGGACATTGCAAAGAAGGTTGTCGGAGCAGGGGTATTCCTTTCAAAACGTCGTCGACATGGCGCAAAAGGATCTCGCACAGAGACTTCTTCGTGAGACAGACTACAGCCTTGCCGAAGTCGCCTTCCTGACGGGGTTTGCCGAGCAGAGCGGGTTTACGCGGGCTTTCAAGCGTTGGGCAGGGCAGACTCCACGATCCTATCGGCTTTCCACTCGCTGAGTTTGAAGTTGTCGCCCTCTGCACAAACTCTGGCATGCCGAGGCAATAACCAGCGACGTTGTTTCACGAAAATGGACTTGCACTTAAATCAAAAGGAGCAAGTCAATGAAACCATCCAACCAGGCATATCAAACAATTTTATCTTTTCGCGACGGTCCTTGACGGCGCGTAACGCCCATTTGACCGATGGCAGGGGCAAAGCAAGTGTTATCGCGCTATTGGTCACCGGAGGTTTCCTTGCAGCCTATGCTTTACAGGGTTCGTACGGAGGGTCAATGGTGCATCCGGATGGCACTGAAAAGACCGCTTTTGGAATTAATGTTGGCGTGATTGGATTCGGCTGGGTATTCATGAGTTCGGTTTTCACACTCGTAAGAGCAGGGCGCCAAGGTGCCTGGCGTCTCCACCTAACTAACCGGTGAGCATCAGCTAGCCAATGGTTTTTAAAAAAGCCGTTCTGCTATAGAAATTGGCATTAATTCAACATCAACCAATTTCCGGAGCGCAAGAGTTGCGTCTTCTGCTCGGTGTTCAACAGATCGCGAATGTCTTGCTGGGCTTCAACCTGTAATTCCGTGATTTCCTTAATGACATCGAACACTTTCTGCTGTTGGTCATTGATGTCGCTTGCATCCAGATCCTCCGCCGCGTAGAGCTCTTCTAACTTCAGCGACGCCTCGTACCTTTCGACCTTCAGCTCCTGGAGCTCTGATCGCAGCTTTTTCTGAATCTCCGCAATCTCTTCGAGCTGCTCATCATCAAGACCAAGCTCCATCATCGGTCCTTGCGGCATGCCCCTATAGCCGTTCATGTTGTGATGCATCCCACCTTGACCGTGCATGCCGTGGTGATCCTGGTAGGCACCGTTGCCATGATGGCCTTGATAACCGTTTTTGTGGTGATAGTGGTGTTGGGTTCCCGACGCTGTCCGTCCATCGGTTTGGCTCGTGTCAGGGTCTGCGGCAGACGGTGCCGAGACTTCGTGTGCACTCGCCGAAAAAGCGGTCACAGATAGACTCAGGCAGAGAGCCAATGGTAGCCAGTTGCGCGAATTTTGTTGAATCTTCATTTGTTGTCCTCGCTTTAATTTGGGTGAAAGAGTCATTCTCTATAGCCCAGTCTAGTTCATACGTGTTGGTTTCAAGATTGGCTGGTGTGCCACGTGTAGTGGTCCATAAACAAAGACGTTGACGACCCATCGAATCCTGTCTACCTGGCGTCAGTTCGAATTGATGACCCGAATCCTCTGACTCCAGCTATCTTTGGGCCCATCACCGACGTTGGCGTGCACAATCTTTGGCTATTCAGCCAGGGCACTCAGGACTAAGTGGGCGTGACGACCGAGACTGTGTACGGCAACTTCCTCGCAGAAATGGAAAACTCCGGAGCGCCAGAAGACGATGTCTGGATGCTGGATTATCTTTTCGCGACGGTCCTCGACGGCCGGAACGCTCATCTGACTGATGGCGTCCAACAGGCCCTGGGTCGGGCACCGAAAGACTTCGCTGCCTTCGCACAGGAGGTGGCAAAGACCGGTATTTGGAACGAGCGCTGAAACCAACTGACTCCACAAAATCATAATGGTTTGGCAGCTAATCACCAATTCATCGCTCGGAGCGGTCGCCCTTTGGCTGACCTGGTTTACTGTCGGTGGGTGGACTCCCTAACCTTGGGGTGAGTACCAGATCGGCGACGTGTAGGCCCGTTCTTGT
Source organism: Marinobacter sp. (assembly GCA_033721635.1). Taxonomy (GTDB): domain Bacteria; phylum Pseudomonadota; class Gammaproteobacteria; order Pseudomonadales; family Oleiphilaceae; genus Marinobacter. Next base: position 6,467 of record JAWWAT010000164.1, read on the forward strand.
TGAGTCTTGCGCTTTCCTTCAGGGATCTCAACGCCGAAAAAGGCGCTATCATATGTCAACCAGCTCGGGGTCGGAATTTCAAGAACACGGACATAGTAGAAAGCCCGTTGAGCGGGATCAAAGTCCGGATCTTTCCAGAAAGCTTGAAGAAACGGCTCGCCGATCGAGTTGCTATATTCCGCCTTTTCAATGTCTACCGTGTTTCCGACAGGGGGCAGTTTGCCGTCCGCTCCTGGCTGCCGCTCGCCAGACCAGGCGACATCGTAAACCTTTTCCTTCGGCTCTCCCGCTTCCGTTGTCCACCCCTTGATAATTTGAACCCGATCGAGATTGGCTCCATCGGGGTCACGCAAGGCGCGAACCAGCAATGTTGGCGTTCCCCCTTCAGGAGCATCGTTGAGGTCACCTCCCATGGGGACGCCATTTTCATACCCATGGGCTGCGAAATTCGAGCGCTGAAGGTCACTTTCCTCGAAGGCCCAACCGGCAAAGACTCTCACGCGCATCCGGGTGCCCGTGGTCGCAAAGGTCTCTTTGCGTTTCATGGCGTCCCAAAGTGCTTCGCGAGTATTTTCGCGGGCCCAGACAGCGGCGATTCCTGCCGCCAGCCCATCGCCAACGATCTGATCGTCAGAAGGATCGTCAGGAGTAAAACGTCCGGTGATCTGCTCCTCGAAACGGATGGGGTCCGAAGTTGGCTCGACCAGTGTTATTTTGCCAAA
>JAWWAT010000165.1:0-7171 GCA_033721635.1 Marinobacter sp.
AGCAGGTCTTTGGCCAGCTCAATGGCCTCTGACCGATGTCGGATGTTCTGTTTCTGATAAAGACTTCGGATATGGGTCTTGACCGTTGTGGAGGCCACTTTCAGATGCTCGGCAATCTGGTCATTGGAAAGACCGGCGTGTATCAGGCTGAGAATCTGCCATTCGCGGCGGGTAAGAGGAGATGTGCTGATCAGTTCCGGCACATCTGGCCGGTCGATGATGTCCTGGATGATGGCCTCATCCAGCGAGATCCGGATGGCGCGGCTGAAGTCCCGCTGTTGCTGGGCCAACTGAATCAGACGCTCCGCCCGCTGGAGTTCCATGCCCTCGATGGCTTCATCGTTGATCAGTGCCTTGAGCAGAACAATCAGTTCCTTGCCCAAACGCAGGAAGCTGCCGACAGCACCGGTGGTACTCGCCAGTTCCAGCGCCGTTTTCATGTGATCGAGAGCCCGTTCGCGTTCATCCAGTTGCCAGTAGAGGTAGGCAAGGGCAATGTGGTTGCGGTTCAGATCTGTGTTCAGACCGAACTCCCGCGCTACCGCAGTCAGCTCTTCCAGGAGTGGTTGTGCCAGCTCGTACTGGCCGAGGCTGATCAACGCCCTGGCCTGGTTGCGGCCATTGCACTGGTTAAAATGGTTAGTGGCCTTTGCTGGCTCACAGGGTGGGGCAATCGTGAGCCAGCGCTGGATTGAATCGTGATCCCGAACGGCATCCCAGTATGACAGCATGGTGGCCTGGGCGTTGGCCACCCAATCCAGGTGGTAGTCTTCGGCTGCCAGCATTTTTTGGATCTTGGCGATGTAGTCCGCACACAGGCTCTGTCGGCCCCGGGCCTGGGCGACCTTGGCCAGCGATGTGTAGCTCTGCACATACCAGCGCTCCCCTTGCGCCTCGAGAATCTCGATGCCCTGCAGCGCGCAACGCTCGGCACTTTCCAGGTGGTGCCACTCCCACATGATCTGGCTGCGAATACGGAACAGAAATTCGAGAATGGGCAGATGGTTCAGCTGGTTTTCTTCCGCGTACTGGAAAGCACGTTCCTGAATGTTGTAAGCCTTTTGCAGCAGGCCCATGGCGACACTGATTTCGCTTTGCTGGCAAAGTGCCCAAATTACGTTCTGGTGGGCCTGATGGGCTCGGGCAAGGTGCTCGGTGTCCTGCATGCGAGCCAGAGCTTCCTCGAGTTCTCCGCGCACAAACAGTGCTTCACCGATAACCGAGGCAGCGGCCACCCGTGATGTGGGCAAGTAACGTGCTTCCTGTTCGATGGCTTCCCGGGCAAGAGTCAGGGCGCGGTCGCCGTCACCATAATTCATGGCTACCTGGGCGCGGATGGCGCTGAACTCGCCATGAACGGCCCGCTGGGTGTCTTCGTTCATGGACGCCTGCAGACGGGCTTCCGCCGCTGACAACCAGTTTTCCACTTCATCAAACTTGTACTGGCCCTGGGCAACCCATGCCCTGAGGAGGGTCAGCGTCGGATCTTCGGCAATGATTTCCTGGGGCAGCGTATCGAGGCAGCGCTGTAGGAGATGAAACTGTCCTTCGGTGAAGAATTTTCGCCCGTGAATGGTGAGCACCCGGGTGATGCGCTCCGGGTCTTCCGCGGCAATGGCGTGCTTGGCAGCCTCTTCGGCATGGTCTAGTTCGAGCCAGGCATCCGCGGCCCGTTGATTCAGGTCTCTCTGGTTTTCGCGGGTCGTACAGGTCAGCAGATGCCGCAGATACACCGAGAACAGCGGATGGTAACGGAACCAGAGTGCGGAGTTATCCACGGGCGTTATGAACAGTCCCATGGATAGCAGGCTGCTCAGCAGCGCCTGGCCATCCGTATCGTCCATCACACGCATGACCATGCCCGCGTTGAAGCGGTCGAGAATGCTGGTGCGCATGAGAAAGCGCCTTTGCTGTTCGCTCAGGTCGTTTCCTACCAGCTCATCGAAGTAATCAAAGATATTCTGGTTGCCGTGCTCCAGTTGATCGACGAACTCACTGAATTCGACACTGGTGGCAGAGGAGGCGGAAAGCAACTGCAGTGCGGAGATCCAGCCTTCTACCCGGCGGACAGCCCGCTCAATATCTTCCCGCGCCAGCTCGAACGGTAGCCGGCTCTGGAGGTATTGCTGGGCTTCGTCCGGTTCAAAGCCAAGGTCCCGGCTGGTGATCTCGGTCAGACGTCCCTGCATCCGGAGTTGCGCGACGCCCACAGGCGGCATGGTGCGGCTGATGAGAACCAGGGTCAGATACCCAGGCAGGTGCCGCAGGAGAAAACGCAATGCTTCATGGATCTCGCTGTTGGTGATCAGATGATAGTCATCCAGCACCAGGTAGAGCGGCTCATCGTCCTGGGGCAGACCGGCGAGCAGATCGGTCAGGAAAGATTCCAGGCTGTCATAGCCTTCGCCCTGAAGTCTTTCCAGTACTGTCTGGCAGCTGCCGTCGGTGGCGCGGACCAGGGCATTAACCAGGTAGCCGGCAAACCGGCCCGGCGCATTATCACTGGTTTCCAGGCGAAACCAGGCAGAACGGGCCTCCAGACTGGCCAGCCGCTCGGAGATGGTTGTGGTTTTGCCGTACCCCGCCGGTGCGTGAACCAGGAGTAGACTCACTGGCTCGAGGCCATGCAACAGGTCGTTGAATTTCTCTCGCGGTAGCAGCGCGGGAGGCGACACCGGGCTCTGATTCTTGGCAGCGATAAACGTGATCTGTCCCGGATTCAGTGTTGTTGTCATCAGGATCTACATCAGGAAATTGAATGGCTGGATTGGAGTTGATACCGGCTTTGCCTCGTTGCGTCAACTGCGGAGGTGTTCCTGATCGGTGCCTTGAACCAGTTCTCAAATCCCTTCCTTAAGGCGCCTCCTGCAGCGACAGATTTGAGGCACAGTTATCTTTAAGGGCGCAGGCTTTTCGGTATCTTACCGTAACAACATGTAACCCGCTTACTAACGCGGCTAATAAAAACAGGAACTTCGTCTGACATGCTGCTGGTGCTCGCTGGATCCATTCTTACATTCACCATGGTGCAGGAAGCGACCGTGGTGGAGCCTTTTGAAAAGGGCCAGATCGTCATCGAGCAGGATGTGGATTCAAGTCCGGTTGAATTACGCTCTGACGTCAGGGTGGAGCCCCTGGTCGAACAGAAGTTTCGGAACATTGTGCGACAGGCCTACGACTACAGCTGCGGAAGCGCAGCGCTGACCACAGTGCTGAACTTCTATCTTGGTCGGACTTTGTCAGAACGGCAGGTCATGGAGGGGCTGCTCCACTATGGCGAAAGCGAGCGCATCGTAGAGCGCCGCGCGTTCTCCATGCTCGATATGAAGCGGCTGGTTACGGCACTTGGTTACCCGTCAGGCGGCTTCCGGGCAACCATCGATGATCTTAAAGACCTCGATCACCCGGCGATCGTGCCCATACACCATGCCGGCTTCAAGCATTTCGTGGTGTTACGGACGATCCGCGACGGGCGCGCGTACCTGGCAGATCCTTCAGTTGGCAATATCTCATTTACTCTGGCCCAGTTCGAGGAGAAGTGGGACGACAACGTGCTTTTCATTGTCTTTCCCGGGAGTGACAAGCCCCTGGACAACCTCGAGCTGAAGGAGGAAGACCTTCGCTTTGTGGATGACCAGACAATGACCCTTCTGGCGCTGGAACGGATACCGGCGTTTCACGAGTCCACCCAGCGTCGGATCCAGAATCTGCTCGAACGCCAGAAAAACAATCCCGACGGCAGTGTGGAAAACACCAGAAAGCAGCTGCACTACCGTCGTAACTAAATCGCCGGGTAATCCCCGCATCAGGAACACTACAAATAAAATAAGGGAGTCAGGATGAATCGTTGGTTTGTGCGAGGTTTTATCCTTGTTTCCACGGCAGGTCTGCTTCCGGGCATGGCCCTGGCGCAGGAAGGGAGTGTGGACCAGGCGCGGGAAGCGCTGGCCAAGCAGGAGGGAGACGAGGACGCCTCACAACAGCTTGAGGAAGTGTTCCAGGCTGCAGAGAAGAACTATTCTCTGCAGAAGAAGGGGTCCCATTCCCTGAATTATTCGTTTGACTATTCCTACACCGCAGACCAGCGGCTGGACCTGGCCATCACCAATGGGTCAGTGAGAAACCTGGATGTGGTGCCTTCGGCAACCCACAGTTTCACCAATTCCTTTTCCTACGATTACGGCTTGCTGGACAACCTGACGGTGGGTACCCGCATCCCGCTGGTGGTAAAATACGACACTCAGGACGAGCTCAATATCTATGATTTTGGCGATATTTCCTTTACCGGGCGCTGGCAGCCATTTGCCTACGTGCCCGGCAAGATGTCGACCACCTTGTTCGGAACCCTGTCCACCAAGACTGGTGTCAGTCCCTACGAAATCGACATCAACGAACAGCTGTCCACAGGCAGTGGCTACTATTCCATCGGCGGTGGGGCGAGTCTGTCGAAGGTACTGGATCCGGTTGTGGTGTTCGGTTCGGTAAGTGCAACCTATAACCTGCCGGCTGAAGGTCTACAGCAAGTCCGAGGCGCACGTCTTCTGGAAGAAGTGGACCCCGGCTTCGGGCTCTCCGGGTCGGCGGGTTTCGCCTATTCTCTGTCTTACGACATTTCCCTGAGTATCTCTGCCCAGCTCAGCTACAGCGACGAGACAGTCCTGACCTTCACCAACGGCGACCAGGCTGTTGCCCAGGATCAGATGACAGGGTTTCTGAGCATGTCCCTGGGCACCCGCATCAGTGATACCACCATTGTAAACACGAGTTTGGGTATCGGTCTTACCGAGGATGCCCCGGACTTCTCCCTCGGGGTCTCCCTGCCCATTAACTTCTCCGGTCTCAAAGAGTGATTGGTGTCGTTGACGATCTACGGGAAGGGAAGGACTTCATGGGACAGAGAAAACACAACCGTCAGATTCTCGCGGCACTGATTGCCACGACCCTTTCTTTCGGTGCCCAGGCCCAGCTGGCGCAGAACCTGACCATTCATCCCAAGGCACTGGCACTCGGCAACGCCGTAACCGCCGATCCGCCGGGGATCATGGCGATTCACTACAATCCTGCTGGCCTTACCAAACTGGACGGGCGTCAGCTGGAAGTGAACCTGATGAGCGTCTATCTGGACATTGACGCAGATTTCACGGCACCGGAAGGCTACGAGATTTTCGGTATCGACGGTCTTGAAACCGATCCACTGACCGGAAAGCAGCGGGACCCGGTTGCCAATACCCACAGCCATACCAACAACGTGGCCCTGTATCTGCCGGGGTACGGTATTCTCCGCGCTCCACCGGGACCGGCCCTGGCGCCATCAGCCGGTATCAGTATCAACCCGCCGGGCTCCAAGCTGACCTTCGGGAATGCCTTCTACCTGCCGCTGGCGGCCGGTTTCTACCGTGACAAGGACGACCCCGGTCGTTATCAGCCCCAGGCAACGGCGCTGCAGCGCACCACTTATCTGTCGCCGACAGTGGGCTACGAAATCAACGACGACTGGTCCGTGGGAGCCGGCATCCATCTGTCCCACATGGGCATAGCGGCAGACCAGTACATGCGTGCACCCAATATGCTGCTTGGTGTCGCAGAAATTCTGCAGGACGCTTTCAACTGTGAGAGTGGTGACGAGCCCCTTCAGCCCTGGCTGGCGCTCTGTGGTGGTAACGTCGGACCCTGGGATGATATCGGTGCTCTGAGTATCAACGTTCAGGAAACCCTGTCCCCCACTTATGCCCTGGGTGTGATGTGGGAGCCAACCGACTGGTTCAGCTGGGGGGCAAGCTATACCTCTGAAGCTGACATGAACATGAAGGGCACGTTCGAGATCCAGTACACCGACGACTGGTCGGGTTTCTGGCAGAGCGTCAATGGTTCCGTACTGGGCGCGATTACTTCAGCAATCCTTAGCCTGCCCTCCGGTGCGCCCAAGGAATCCGGCAACGTCAGTATGGATCTTGTTTACCCTCAGCATTTCCAGACCGGTATCAGTGTCGACGTGCATCCGAAACTGACCCTCAATGCCGATATTGGCTGGACCGATTACAAACAGTGGGACGCCTTTGTATTCCGGTTTGATCGCAACCTGGAGTTTCTCAATGCGGCGCGAATCCTGTCACCGGACAATGCCACGCCGAATACCCTGAGGTTGCCCCTGGGGTTCAAGAGCCAGTGGAACTGGGCGTTTGGCATGGAGTTTCATGCGTCTTCCCGTCTGGATCTGCGTGCCGGTGTAGAGATTCGGGACTCTGTTATCCCGGATGATCAGCGACAGGTAATGGCTCCGTTCGGTGGGGCAAACCTTTACAGCATCGGTATGGGGTACAAGTGGGATAAAGACACCGAAATAGACATGAATCTCAGCTATCTCCATTCCATAGAGTCGATTCCCGCGGATACCAGTTGTAACGTAAACTGCGACAACATCACCAACATTATCTACAACCCTTATGCTGGGCTTGATATCAAGACATCGCTGAGGGTCGTAATGGCAGGCCTCAGTTTCCGGACCAAGTTCTGAGTGGTGCCATTAAACAAAGGGTAGTCATTCGCAGTGATCAGCGGCTCTGTAGGAAAATCAGCCTTCTGCCTTTGTGTGGTAGCACTTCTCGGAGGCTGCCAGATCGGTGGATCGACCGTGTCGGAACGGGAAGGCTATTTTACCTGGGTAGATGAGCAGGGCAGGGTGCGGTACTCGCCTATCGCCGGGGACGGGAATAAAGCCCCTGACGATGACGCTGAACAGCAGCGCGTTCCAAAGGGCCCGGTAGAACCGGCCCGGTCAGATAACGGGGCCAGCGCTGAGTCAGGGCAGCAGGAAGAAACCGAGTACACACTTGAAAACTACCCCGATGCCGGAGAGCTTGAAAAAGATGGCTATGTCCGGCCGGGGGAGCGGCAGCCTTATTTCACCTGGCGCGATGCCGAAGGCAATGTCCGGGTTAGCTATTATCAGCCGGATACCCGCTCTGACGCTGAAAAAGGGCTGGTAGAACCACCAGTCCAGATCACCGAAGCCAGCGTCTACCATGCCGGTCCGGATGCAGCAGATCACAAACCGGTCGAGGGTTATGATCCCGACGCATTTGCCATACTCGGCATAGAGGCCTCAACCGATGACTTCTTTACCCGGTTTTCAGCCACCTGTTGCGAGTCACTGGATATTCAAAGCCGGCAG
>JAWWAT010000166.1:0-7164 GCA_033721635.1 Marinobacter sp.
ACCAACTTCAACATCGGGATTGGTGGCGGTGATGCTTACACGTTCGCGATAAAGATAGTGTCCGGGTGTGATATCCCAGGCGAGAACCACGGCGTTTTCATCGGTAGTGAAACCAAAGGGGAGCGCTTCGTCGACCGGCAGGAAATCATTGCCCTGGCCGCCAAACAGGGAGCTCCCATTACCGCCGAGGGCCCAGGCAAAAGGGGAGACCACAAGCATAAGGGCGAGTGCCAGGATCAGGTTCAGCGGATTCACCCATTGGCGCTTCATCTTCGTTACTGCAGCAAAAGCCATCATTGATTGTAAGATTTCCCGATTAGTGTCTGTTTGATCAGAGTCTCTGGAAGCTGGATTGTTACAGCATTACCGCCGTCGGTTCACGCCAGCAGTGGACACGAGGGAGTGGGCAAAGTTCCCTCTGGTATTGGGGGCGGTAAAGTCGCACAATAGCCACCCAATGAATCACAGTCCAAATGATCTTATCATGCTGTTTAATGACCAGTTCCGGGAAGCATACCGGACAGTTTTGGTCAAAGGCAGCGATGAACCTGAATACCTGCCTGCTAGCGGGCCGGAAGGTCTCGCACAGGTCGTCTTTGCTCATGGCTATTATGCCAGTGCTTTGCATGAAATAAGCCACTGGTGTATTGCTGGTGAGCGCCGGCGCACACTTCACGACTATGGTTACTGGTACTGTCCGGATGGCCGTACACTGCAGCAGCAACAGGCTTTCGAGCAGGTTGAGGTCAAGCCCCAGGCCATCGAGTGGCTGTTTTCAATGGCAGCAGGTTTCCGTTTTCACATCAGCGTGGACAACCTGTCGGGAGCGGGCGCCGCAAACGAAGAGCGGTTCCGTCACAATGTGCGCATGCAGGCGGGCGAGTATCTGGACCGGGGGTTGCCGCCCCGGGCTCAGGCGTTTTTCGATTCGTTGGCAACATTTTACGGTACCGGAGAAAGCCTTCACGAGCGTTGGCAGGAAGATGCCCGGCGCGTTGCTCCGTTATATTCTGAATCAGGACATTCCAGGAAAACTGAGACTCTATGACATCTGATCCAAAACACACCGGCGACCTGAGATTCAGCGACCTGAACCTCGACAAGCGCTTGCTGGATGCCATCACGGCTATCGGTTTTGAATATTGCACACCCATCCAGGCAGAAACACTGCCCTGGACACTGGCCTGCGAGGATCTGATTGGCCAGGCCCAGACTGGCACAGGTAAAACCGCAGCGTTTCTGATTACGGCGATTCAAAGCCTTCTGGAGACGCCAATTCCCGAAACAGAACGATTTGCGTCAGAGCCGAGGGTGCTGGCCCTGGCACCGACTCGTGAATTGGCCATGCAGATCGCCAAGGACGCAGAGCAGTTGTGCCAGCATACCGGCCACAATGTGGTGACGGTTGTGGGCGGCATGAACTATGACAAGCAGCGGGACCAGTTGCAGAACGAGATCGTCGATATTCTCGTGGCAACTCCGGGCCGCCTGATTGATTTTCTCGGATCCCAGGACGTGTTTCTGGACCAGCTCGACATCCTGATTCTTGATGAAGCTGATCGCATGCTGGACATGGGCTTCATTCCGGACGTGAAGCGCATTATCCGCAAATGCACACCCAAAGATGAGCGCCAGACACTCCTGTTCAGTGCCACTTTCAACCAGGACGTGCTGAATCTTGCCTCCATGTGGACGAGTAACGCAGAGTTCGTGGAAATAGAGCCGGAACAGAAAACGGCGGAACGGGTTGAGCAAACGGTGTACCTGCTAGGCGAAGATGAAAAGCTTCCGGTGCTGGTCAATTTCCTCAAGCGGCCCGAAGTGGAAAAGGCGCTGGTGTTTGCCAACCGTCGGGATCAATGCCGCGACCTGGAAGAAGATCTGCGGAATCAGGGAGTCAAGGTGGCCCTGATGTCGGGCGAGATTGCCCAGAACAAACGCCTCAAAACTCTGGACCAGTTCAAGAAGGGTAGTATCCAGGTGCTCGTCGCCACCGATGTGGCCGGCCGTGGTATTCACGTGAGCGGCGTGACTCACGTTTTCAACTACAATCTGCCGGATAATGCCGAGGATTATGTGCACCGAATCGGGCGTACCGGCAGGGCTGGCAAGCATGGTGTTTCCATCAGTTTTGCCGGGGAGGACGATTCGTTCGCACTGCCGGCAATCGAGACCTACATCAGCCAGAAATTGAAGACCGCGGTTCCGGATGAGGCACTTATGGCCGCAATGGACAACCCGCCGATTACCCGCAAACGCGGCCGACGCCCGCAGGGTTCCGGCGGCCGTGGCCAGGGCGGACGTAATCCGCGTCAGCGCAGGAACTGACAGAGCCGGACATCATTATGTTGATCGTAGCAGATGAAAACATTCCCCTACTGGACTCATTTTTTGGTGACATGGGGGAGATTCGCCGGGTTTCCGGCCGTTCCATGTCGAACGAGGACGTCAGGGACGCCGACATACTGCTGGTTCGTTCGGTTACCAGGGTAAACCGTGAGCTTCTGGAGGGCAGTCGGGTCCGGTTCGTGGGTACAACCACGATCGGCACCGATCACGTCGACCTCGATTGGCTCGAACAGGCGGGGATTCGCTTCTCTGCGGCGCCGGGTTGCAACGCCAACAGTGTGGCTGAATACGTGTTATCCGTGCTGTCACTGCATGCTGAAAGGCGCGGACTTTCCGACTGGTCCCAGCTCAGTGTCGGCATCGTGGGTGTCGGCAATGTTGGCGGTGAGCTGGCCCGCAAGCTTGACCGCCTTGGATTCGAGGTGCGTCTTTGCGACCCGCCCCGAGCAGACCGTGAAGAGGAAGATGGGGAGTTTGTGGCGCTGGAAGATGCCATGAAGTGTGACGTGGTGTCCCTGCATACACCTCTGACCCGCGAGGGGAAACACCCCACTCTGCATATGATCGGCAACGCCGAACTTGAGACGCTGGGTTCGAACCAGCTGCTGATCAATGCTGGTCGAGGCGGGGTCATTGACTCTGCAGCGTTGCTGGCCCGCCTTGAGCAGGGGAATGCGCCTGTCGTCGCACTGGATGTCTGGGAACAGGAGCCAAGAATTCATCCCGGACTGGTTGACCAGGTCTGGCTCGCAACACCGCATATCGCCGGGTACAGCCTGGAAGGCAAGGTTCAGGGAACGGAGATGATCTATCAGGCTCTGAGCCAGTTCCTGGGCCTGCCGATTCGCAAAAAAGCGGGTCAGTTTCTACCGGAGCCAGCACTCAGTAAGGTTTCCTTTACGAGCTCGGCCGAGGAAGAGGATGCAATACGCATTGCGCTGAGGGCCTGTTACGACCCTCGTCGGGACGATGCAAAACTTCGTAACGCCATGACAGGGGCTCCAGAAGAGCGGGGCGCGGCGTTTGACAGGCTGCGCCGGGATTATCCGGTTCGTCGGGAGTGCTCCAGCCTCAAGATTCAGCTTAAGGGCACCAGCAAGTCCCTGCAGGACAGTTTCCGGGCTATCGGATTCAAACTTAAAATCTGATCGAAGCCCTTTCCAGAAAAGAAAGCCGGGGTCATTGGACCCCGGCTTTTTTGTCTACAGCTTGGCGCTCTGCAATGCCTGTATGCGGTCTTCCAGTGGCGGATGGGTCATGAACAGGGCGCTCAGGCCACCTCGGGCCCCGCGGTTAATGCCAAATGCCTGAAGGCTGTCGGGCATCTGGTCCGGCACCTCGCTTTCCTGCTTCAGTCTCGCCAGCGCGCTGATCATGGCTGAACGGCCCGCCAGCTGAGCACCGGCGATATCCGCCCGGAATTCCCGACGACGGGAGAACCAGAACACGATCGTACTGGCAAGTATACCCAGGACGATCTCTGCCACGATGCTGACCGCGAAAAAGCCGAGGCCATGCCCGCTCTCATTCTTGAAAATCACCCGGTCGACAAAGGAGCCGATCACCCGGGATGCGAAGATAACGAAGGTATTCACGACACCCTGAATCAATGCCAATGTCACCATGTCACCGTTGGCAACATGGCCGATTTCATGGCCGAGGACCGCCCGAATTTCATCCTTGTTAAAGCGATGCAATAGCCCCTCACTGACCGCAACCAGCGCGTCGTTCTTGTTCCAGCCCGTTGCGAAGGCATTGGATTGGGACGCAGGAAAAATCGCGACTTCCGGCATGCCGATACCGGCGTTCTTGGCCAACTGCGCGACAGTATCCACCAGCCAGCGCTCGGCGGGGGTACGCGGGGAATCGATGACCCGGGCCCTGGTGCTCCACTTGGCCATTCGCTTGGATATCAGCAGAGACACGATGGCGCCGGCGAATCCGAAGACCGCAGCAAACGCCAGCAAAGAGCCATACTGAATACCATTCTGGGCGAGGTAGCTGTCTACGCCCAGCAGCCGCAGTGTAAAGCTGGCGACAAGGATTACAGCAAGGTTGGTTGCCAGAAACAGCAGAATACGCATGTTGGTTCCCTGATCAGTTCGTCACAGAAAATAAAGCCGTCTTTCAGACCGTTATATGCGGTCGCGGTTCAATCAATCAACGAGCTTACGGTGATTTAATAATTACCGCGGTCCGCGAAGAACGTTGTCTGCATGATCTGGCTGATTCGGGCGGAGTTGCCGCTGCGCAGCGCTGTTCTGATCAGATGAATGTGGGTGGATAGATCCTCCTTGACCGAAGCCGGCAGGGCGCTGGCCGAGCCTTCCCCGGCGCCCCCGAACTCCTTGGCCAAAGCCTGCGGCGCCGGGGAACTCAGGCGAATAAAGGCATCGCGGGTCAATACCGCCTGATCCAGTGCCTCCTGGCGAATGGTGTCTATGTACCTGAGCAGGCCTTCCTCCGAAAGCCAGAGCAGGGCGCCAAAACAGGCCATGTGCCGTTTGCTGTGAAGACCAAACTCGTCCGGTTCATCCGGGCCAGCGATGTCCTCGACGAACAGGTTTATCCGGCGCGGGAACGCGCCATATAGCTGCACCAGAGCAATGGCCGCATCCTTGTAGAATTCCTCGACGTGAATATCCGCCATGGTTTTCCCCGTTATTGCTGGTATTGGCCAAGGAAATTTCCGAGCCGGCCCATGGCGTCCTCCAGGGTGTCTTCCCGTGGCAGGAACACCACTCTCAGGTGTTGTTTATCGTCAATGTTGAACGCAGACCCCTGCACCAGAAGAATTTTCTCCTGAATAAGCAGGTCCAGAACCAGCTTTTCATCATTAACAATGGGGAAATGCTTCGGATCCAGTTTCGGGAACAGGTACAACGCGCCCTGAGGTTTGACACAACTTACCCCCGGGATGTCGTTGAGCATCCGCCATGCGATCTCGCGCTGCTCATACAGCCGCCCGTCTGGTGCCACCAGATCATTGATGGACTGGTAGCCCCCCAAGGCTGTCTGAATGGCCAATTGCGCCGGCACATTCGCACAGAGCCGCATATTAGAGAGCATGTCGATGCCCTCAATCAGATCCTTCGCCCGGTGTTTGGCACCACTGACAATCATCCAACCAGAACGGTAACCTGCGGCCCGGTAGTTCTTGGACAGGCCGTTGTACGTAAAGAAAAGCACGTCATCGGCCAGTGAGGCTGTGGAGACATGCTGGGTTCCGTCATAGAGAATCTTGTCGTAGATCTCATCGGACAGAATGATCAGGTTGTGCTTGCGGGCCAGTTCGATGACCTGTTCCAGGAGTTCTTTCGAATAGACCGCCCCGGTCGGGTTGTTCGGGTTGATCAGAACAATGGCACGGGTCCGCCGGGTGATTTTCTTGCGGATGTCATCGATATCCGGGAACCAGTCCTGCTGCTCATCGCAGCGATAATGCACGGGCTTGCCGCTGGACAGCGTGACCGCAGCGGTCCACAGGGGGTAGTCCGGGGCAGGAATCAGCACCTCATCACCGGTGTTCAGCATGGCCTGCATGGTCATGACGATCAGCTCACTGACACCGTTACCCAGGAAAATATCGTCGATATCGACTTTATCGATGCCCCGCTGCTGGCAGTAATGCATGACCGCCTTACGGGCAGAGAAAAGCCCTTTCGATTCCACATAGCCCTGGGCCATATGCATGTTGTAGATCACGTCCTGCTGGATCTCTTCAGGGACATCCAGCTCGAAGGCGGCAGGGTTGCCGATGTTGAGCTTTAGTACCCGATGCCCCTCTTCTTCGAGTCGACGTGCTTCCCGCAGAACTACGCCACGGATTTCATAACATACGTTATCCAGCTTGGCGGATTTGTAGTAGTTCTGCATAAGACCCGAACGTCCTTCTTTTGAAATCGATAAATGGCAGCTGCCAACACAGCAGGCCTTTATTCTAGCGGAGCGAGGGCCGGCGGCAACAGGGGAATTATGATGAATTGTGTCGTGTTAAGGCAGATTTAGCTCACAAACCTGAACCGGTTTTTGAAAATGGTCGCCATACAGCCTGCATGGCCATGGTTTTTTGGTCTGTGTTGTGAACAATGGTCGAGGAAGAATGCAAATCATCAAATGGAGAAGCTTATGGCAGGCGAAACGGTCTACGATTTCACGGTCCGGGATATCAAGGGCAACGAGAAGAGCATGTCAGAGTACAAGGGCAAAGTGCTTCTGATCGTTAACACTGCCAGCAAGTGCGGTTTCACGCCCCAGTTTGAGGGCTTGCAGTCCCTTCACAAGGAGTTGGGTGATAAGGGCTTTGAGGTCCTGGGCTTTCCCTGTAACCAGTTCCTGAATCAGGATCCTGGAGACGAAGACGCCATCAGCCAGTTCTGCAGCCTGAATTATGGCGTCGATTTCCCCATGTTCTCCAAGATTGACGTCAATGGCGATGGTGCCCATCCGCTGTTCCGCTTCCTGAAGCGCGAAGCCAAGGGTCTGATGGGGTCTGAAAAGGTGAAGTGGAACTTTACCAAATTTCTGGTCGGGCCAGATGGCAACGTTGTTCGCCGCTATCCGCCCACGACAAAACCCGAAGAAATCCGGGCCGACATCGAAAAGCTGTTACCGGCCTGAAGCCTAGGGTGGGGCAGAGGGACGCCAGCGCTCGATCACTGCCCGAAGCTCATCCCGCCTGTAAGGCTTGGTTATGTAGTCGTTCATGCCTGAGGCAAGGCAGTCTTCGCGATCGCCCTGCATCACATTCGCCGTAACCGCAATGATAGGCAGGTCTTTCCAGTCCGGGTTCTGGCGAATTTTCTGTGTCGCCTC
>JAWWAT010000167.1:0-7098 GCA_033721635.1 Marinobacter sp.
AATTCCGGCGCCACAACATGGATGCGCTGATTGCTCGCCATGGTCTCGCTCAGGTTCAGCGGCATCGGGCCATGGGGGATGTGTCCGCCATGCTGTCCTTTTTCGAACATGCCCGCGCGGATAAAGGGGACAGGAATTTCGAAAGTGCCCTGCGCGACTTGCTGCAACGGCCGAGCATTCCCTCTCACCTGCCAACGGATATCCTGCAGGATCTACCTCGGGGGCCTGGGGTCTATCGCTTTTACGGCGAGAACGATGTGCTTTTATATGTGGGCAAGAGCACCAACATTGCACAGCGGGTAGCCTCGCATTTTTCTGGCGATCACAACTCGGCCCGCGGCGTTCGGATGTCTGAGAGCCTGCGCCGTGTCGAGTGGACGGAGACCGCTGGCGAGCTGGGGGCGCTTCTGCTCGAACTCAAACAGATCAAGACGCTGAAACCCCTGTTCAACCGCCGCTCCCGGGCCGCCAAGAATCTGGTGAGCATCGAGCTTTCGAAAAACGAAGCAGGGTATCTGCAGGCGCGGCTGGTTCGTGAGATCGAGCCGCACCGGTTGGGGGATTATTTCGGTTTGTTCCGCAGCAAACGGGATGCTGAGCGTGCCTTGAGCGGCATCGCGGCCAAGAACGAGCTGTGCAATCGACTGCTCGGGCTGGAGCCCGAGAACGAAGGGCCGTGTTTTCAGCGTTCGCTGGGGCGCTGCAAGGGCGCCTGCGAAGAGCTTGAGAACGTCGAGCGCTACAATCTCAGGGTACAGATTGCGTTTCACAGCCTGCGGCTGAAAACCTGGCCCTGGAAAGGCCCGGTTGGGATTGTCGAGCGCAATGCGCGAACCGGGCGCACGGACATCCTGGTGGTTTATAACTGGATGCATGTGGCCACGCTCCACAACGAGGCAGAACTGGAGGATCTCTCTCTTCGCGGCCAGGCGGTCACCTTTGACCTGGATTCCTACAAACTTCTGATTGCCGCCCTGATGGATAGAAACAAGGGTGTGGGTAGTCAGCAACGGGTAATTGAACTGCCCGCCATCGGGGAACCGGATGTTCTTATGCCTTGAGTGGCGTATTATGGTGCAAGAGTCCGCACACCTACTTACTTGTCTGGCGCGGTCACTCTACTATTTTTAATTGCTTAGCCGCTTTCCCGAGAGAGATTTATGAATAAAGAACCCGTCAGCCGCGAACTGTTCGATGAAGTCATGGTGCCCAACTACGCTCCCGGTTCCATTATTCCGGTGCGAGGTGAAGGTTCCCGGATCTGGGATCAGGAAGGCCGCGAGTTTATTGATCTCCAGGGTGGCATTGCAGTGACCTGTCTTGGTCACTCCCATCCGGGGCTGGTGGGTGCGCTGCACGATCAGGCCGAGAAAATCTGGCACCTGTCCAATGTGATGACCAACGAGCCGGCCCTGCGGCTGGCAAAAACCCTGTGTGGCCTCACCTTCGCCGAGCGGGTGTTCTTTGCCAATTCCGGTGCCGAGGCCAATGAGGCGGCCTTCAAACTGGCCCGGCGCTATGCCTGGGAGCACCATGGCAAAGACAAGAACGAAATTATTTCGTTCAAGAATTCTTTCCACGGTCGAACGCTGTTTACCGTGAGCGTTGGTGGCCAGCCAAAATACCTGGAAGGGTTCGAGCCGGCCCCGGGCGGCATTCACCACGCCGAATTCAACAATCTCGAATCGGTGAAGAAACTGATTTCCAAGGACAAAACCTGTGCCATCGTGGTGGAGCCCATTCAGGGTGAGGGCGGTGTGATGCCCGGTGACAAGGCGTTCCTCCAGGGCCTTCGTGAGCTGTGCGACGAGAATGACGCGCTGCTGGTGTTTGATGAGGTTCAGTCCGGTGTTGGTCGAAGTGGCCATCTCTACGCTTACCAGATGTACGGCGTGGTGCCGGATATTCTCTCCAGTGCCAAGGGCCTTGGTGGTGGCTTCCCGGTCGCAGCCATGCTGACGACGGCGAAGATTGCGGCCAGTCTGGGAGTGGGAACCCACGGCAGCACCTACGGTGGTAACGCACTGGCCTGCGCCGTGGCCCAGAGGGTGGTGGACACCGTTAGCCAGCCGGAGATCCTCAAGGGCGTCAAAGCCCGCTCTGAAAAGCTCCGCAAGGGCATGATGGATATCGGCGAGCGCTATGGTGTGTTCAGTGAGGTCCGCGGTGCCGGTCTGTTGCTTGGTTGTGTACTCACAGAAAAATGGCAGGGCAAGGCCAAAGATTTCCTGAACGCCGGTCTGGAAGAGGGCGTGATGGTCCTGGTGGCCGGCGCAAACGTGATTCGCCTGGCGCCGTCCCTGATTATCCCGGAATCGGATATTGAAGAAGCCCTCGTGCGTTTCGAAGCGGCGGTGAAAAAACTGACAGCCTAAGGAGACTTTATGTGGCTGGTACGTCCGGCTCATCCGGATGATCTGGACCAGATTCTCGCCATCGCGGGCACCCAGTGTGCCCGTCTCTCGTCAACTCTGCCCAAACAGGGCGATGCCCTGGCCTACAAGATCGAGCAATCTCTGGCTTCCTTTGCCGGCAGGATCGGTACCGAAGACGATCCGCCGAGGTTCCTGTTCGTGCTCGAAAACACCGAGACCGGAGACATCGCAGGCACCGCCGGCATTGATTCCCGCGCCGGCAATGGCCAGCCTTTTTACAGTTACCGGCGGGATGCCCTGATCCATGCGTCCCACGAGCTGGGGGTGTCGCGCCGGGTGGAGGTGCTGTATCCCTCCCATGCGCTGACCGATGTCTCCCTGCTCTGCTCGTTCTCGATCCGGCCCGAACTACAGGGGACCGACGCGTTCGAGTTGCTGTCCCGGGCCCGGATTCTGTTCATCGCCGATCATCGGGAATGGTTTTCGCCGAGAATGGCGGTGGAAATCCAGGGCGTGCAGCTGGAGGATGGCAGAGTGCCCTTCTGGGACAGCCTTGGCCGGCATTTTTTTGATATGGATTTCGAGACGGCGGACCAGTATTCCGGGCAGTTGAGCAAGACCTTTATTGCCGAACTCATGCCCCCCAATCCAATTTACGTCACGCTGCTGAGCGAGGCGGCCCAGAATGCGATGGGGCAGCCGCACCAGATAACGGTACCCAACTTCGAGCTGCTTCAGCGGGAAGGGTTTCAGCCGGGCAGTTATCTGGACATCTTTGATGCCGGTCCGGTCCTGGAGGGGCGCACCGACAGCCTGAAAACCCTGGTGACCAGTCTTCCCAAGGAGCTTCATGGCACCAATGAAGATGTGGGCGAAACCTGTCTGATTGCTGCTGGCGAGCGAGAACAGTTCCGCTGCACCCTGACAACTGTAGCCGAGACACTGGACGACAAACTCAAGGTGCCGATTGCCACCTGGAAAACACTGAACAGGACCGCGGGTGACCGGGTAAGGATTGCGCCGCTATGACAGTTTTCGGAATAGTAAAGCGTGCAGCCGGCGGGCTCAGGGAGGCGATAGCATGTTGGTAATTCGCCCGTTACAGGAAAACGATCTGGATGATCTGTACGCCATGGCCCAGAGTGCCGGGAAAGGGCTTACCACCTTGCCGGCGGACCGCGAACTGCTGCAGAAGAAGATCAACCACGCCCGTGAAACCTTCAACCAGCGTATTGCGCCGGAAGCCGGGCTGTATCTGTTTGCCCTCGAGGATATCCAGCGCAAAAAAACGGTTGGAATCAGCGGCATCCAGGCCCGGGTTGGGCTGGACGAGGTTTTCTACAATTACCGTCTGAGCGTTACCGTGAATGCCTCCAAAGAGCTGGGTGTTCATGTACGGACACCCACTCTGCACCTGTCCAACGACATGACCGACACCAGCGAAATCTGCTCGCTATTGCTGTCCGATGAATACAAGGGCGGCGGCAACGGGCTGCTGCTCTCCCGTTGCCGATTCATGTATCTCGATGAATTCCGCAAGCATTTTTCAGAAAAAGTATTCGCGGAAATGCGCGGTGTGTCCGACAACCAGGGTCGAAGCCCGTTATGGGACGCGCTGGGAACCAAGTTTTTTGATATGGAATTCAGCGAGGCCGACATGCTGTCTGGCCTGGGCAATAAATCGTTTATCGCCGAGCTGATGCCCAAGTACCCGATCTATCTGCCCATGCTTCCGGATTCGGCCCGGGCCGTGATTGGTCGGGTTCACGACAATACCGCGCCAGCGCTTCGAATGCTCCAGTCTGAGGGCTTCAACTTTAACGGGCTGGTGGACATTTTTGATGGTGGCCCGGTGGTCGAAGCCTTCGTGCACAACATCCGCACCGTTCGGGAGGGCATGAACCGGCACGCCATGGTGACGCGAAAGCCGGTCAACCTGGATGTGCCTGCCGATGAGCGGGTGATGGTATCGAACCGCTCGTTCCGGGACTTCCGGGTAGCCACGCTGCCGATGGATTGTATCGGGCCGGATACCGTCAGCCTGCCGCCCGAAGTAGCCGAGGCGTTGCAGATTGAATCGGGTGATCCGGTTCGTCTGGCCCCCTTGAAAGACTCGGGAATGCTGACCAAACATAGTTATAGAAGCTCAATACCGGGAGGTGCATCGAAATGGCAAAGCTGACAGGTGAACTGTTTATCGACGGGCTCTGGCTTCAGGGCCATGGGCCGGTTTTCGAATCTGTCCAGCCGGTGACCGGTGAGACAATCTGGGATGGCGAGAGCGCTAACCTGGAAGATGTTGATGCAGCCGTTCGGGAAGCAAGAAATGCGTTTCTGAAGTGGCAGCGCAAGAGCTTTGCCGAACGCCAAGCCGTTGTCGAAGCCTTTGGTGAGCTGCTCGAATCTCACAAGGAAGAACTGGCCCATCAGATTGGTTTGGAAACCGGCAAACCTCTCTGGGAATCCCGAACGGAAGTGGCCGCGATGATCGGAAAGATTGGTATTTCCGTGAAAGCCTACAACGACCGTACCGGAACCTCTGAATCGGAGGCCGCCGGTGGTCACGCGGTCTTGAGGCACCGGCCCCACGGCGTGGTGGCGGTGTTCGGCCCCTACAACTTCCCGGGGCACCTGCCTAATGGCCACATAGTGCCGGCTTTGCTGGCTGGCAATACGGTGGTCTTTAAACCCAGCGAGCTGACCCCCGGCGTTGCCGAACTGACGGTAAAACTCTGGGAGAAAGCCGGCATTCCGGACGGCGTGATAAACCTGGTGCAGGGTGGTTCGGATACTGGTAAATCCCTGGCCAGCCACCTGACGATTGACGGCCTGTTCTTTACCGGCAGCTCGACCGTTGGCCATTTGCTGCACAAACAGTTTGGCGGCCAGCCGGAGAAAATCCTGGCCCTGGAGATGGGTGGCAACAACCCACTGATCGTTCAGGACGTGGCTGACGTGGATGGCGCCGTGCATCATGCCCTGCAGTCGGCATTTCTGTCGGCCGGCCAGCGCTGCACCTGCGCGCGTCGACTGCTGGTACCCAAAGGCAAGAAGGGCGATGCCTTCCTGGATCGGCTGGTGGAAGTCTCCTCCCGGATCAGGGTGGGTGAGTTCGATGCCGATCCACAGCCGTTCATGGGCTCTGTGATTTCTGCCGAAGCGGCCGACAAACTCCTGGCGGCCCAGGCGAGCCTGCTGGAGAAGGGCGGCAAATCCCTGCTGGAAATGAAGTCCCTGAAATCGGGAACCGGCCTGCTATCCCCTGGGATCATTGATGCCACAGGGCTCGATGTGACCGACGAAGAATTCTTCGGGCCATTGCTGACAGTCTATCGCTATAAGAGTTTTGATGACGCCCTAGAGCTGGCCAACGACACGCGTTACGGACTCTCTGCGGGGATCCTCACGGATGACCGCAAGCTGTACGAGCGTCTGGTGGAAGAGGTGCGTGCCGGCATTGTGAACTGGAACCGGCCATTGACCGGCGCCAGCAGTGCTGCGCCCTTCGGTGGTGTTGGTGCCAGCGGTAACCATCGCCCCAGCGCCTACTATGCCGCTGACTATTGCGCCTGGCCCATGGCCTCTCTGGAAGCCGGCAAGAGTGAGTTGCCAGACTCTCTGGCACCCGGCCTCAATTTTGATTAACGGAACCCTGCGCCATGGTGAAACACGCGGTTGAAGCAAACTTCGATGGCCTGGTTGGCCCCACCCACAACTACGCGGGGCTGTCCTGGGGCAATGTTGCCTCCAAGTCCAATGTCAGCTCCGTCTCCAACCCGAAGGAGGCGGCACTTCAGGGACTGGCCAAGATGAAGCGCCTGGCGGACCGGGGCTATGTGCAGGGCGTTCTGCCACCCCATGAACGCCCCCATGTTCCAACGCTTCGGGCCCTGGGATTTGAAGGGACCGACTCCCATGTGCTGGATCAGGCGGCCAAATCCAGCCCTTCCATACTGGCGGCGGTATCGTCTGCGTCGCCGATGTGGACGGCCAATGCGGCCACGGTATCCCCAAGTGCCGACACCTCGGACCA
Organism: Marinobacter sp.; assembly: GCA_033721635.1. GTDB lineage: Bacteria > Pseudomonadota > Gammaproteobacteria > Pseudomonadales > Oleiphilaceae > Marinobacter. Next base: position 6,409 of record JAWWAT010000167.1, read on the forward strand.
TCGCGTGCACTTCACACCCGCGAACCTGAGCGCCAAGTTCCACCGTTCCATCGAACACACGGTGACCGGGCGAGCCCTGAAATCCATCTTCGCCGACGAAAGCTACTTTGCCCATCATCCGGCGCTACCATCGGTAAGCCACTTTGGGGATGAGGGCGCTGCCAACCATACCCGCTTGTGTGCCGGATACGGCGAGCCGGGTGTGGAGCTGTTTGTTTATGGTCAGACTGCATTCAACGAGCAGGCGCCAGCCCCGAAGAAATACCCGGCAAGGCAGACCCTGGAAGCCTCTCAGGCAGTGGCGCGACTGCATGGTCTGAAAGACCGGAATGTCGTTTTTGCCCAGCAGAACCCTGACGCCATCGATGGCGGCGTTTTTCACAACGATGTGATTGCCGTCGGCAACGGCAATACCCTGTTCTACCATGAGCTGGCTTTTTTGAAAGAGGGAGAGGTGCTTTCGGATATCCGGGAGCGTCTTACCGGGGCTGAGCTTGAGGCGGTCAGGGTCAGCAGTACCGATGTGCCGCTGGAAGATGCCGTGGCCTCCTACCTGTTCAACAGTCAGTTACTGAACACGCCGGACGGCATGCTGCTCGCGGTACCGGGCGAGTGCCGGGAAGTGACGTCAGTGAGCCGTTATCTGGATGACCTTGTGAAATCCGGCGGGCCGATTACCTCGGTAGAGGT
>JAWWAT010000168.1:0-6991 GCA_033721635.1 Marinobacter sp.
ATGTTTGTGGGGCTGCCGCAGGGGCAAATGGGTAACTCGGAAGTTGGTCACATGAATCTGGGCGCAGGGCGCGTGGTCTATCAAAGCCTGACTCGCATCGACAAAGATCTGGAAGAAGGCACTTTCCAGAAGAACGAGGTCCTCTGTTCCGCCATTGATAAAGCCGTTCAGAGCGGTCGCGCCGTTCATCTCATGGGCCTGATGTCTCCCGGTGGCGTACACAGCCACGAAGACCACATCATTGCCGCCGCCGAACTGGCCGCTGCCCGCGGCGCCAGGGAAGTCTATATTCACGCCTTCCTCGATGGCCGCGACATGCCACCCCGCAGCGCTAAACCGTCACTGGAAAAAGCGGCGGCCAAACTTAAAAGCCTGGGGGTCGGCCGTGTTGCGTCGATTGTCGGTCGTTACTATGCCATGGATCGGGACAACCGCTGGGACCGGGTGGAGGCTGCCTACAACCTGATGACCCAGGGCACTGCAGAATTAACCTCAGCCGATCCGGTATCCGGTCTGGAACAGGCGTACGAGCGGGGAGAGAACGACGAATTCGTGGCACCAACCCGCATCCACGCCGCCGGGGAAGCGGAAGGCACCATCAACGATGGCGACACGGTGCTGTTCATGAATTTCCGTGCCGACCGCGCCCGGGAAATGACCCGTACCTTCGTGGAGAAGGACTTCGACGGTTTCGAGCGCAAGAAGCACCCGGAACTGGCCGATTTTGTGATGCTGACCGAGTACGCGGCCGACATAAAAACCTCCTGCGCCTACCCGCCAGAGCAGCTCAGCAACGGCCTTGGTGAGTATGTGGCCAAGCAGGGAAAAACCCAGCTGCGCATCGCCGAAACCGAGAAATATGCCCATGTGACCTTCTTCTTCAATGGTGGCCTGGAAACGCCGTTCGACGGTGAAGAGCGTATCTTGGTGCCTTCCCCGAAAGTCGCGACCTACGATCTGCAGCCGGAAATGAGCGCGCCGGAGGTCACCGACAAGCTGGTGGAGGCCATCAAGAGTGGCAAGTACGACCTGGTGGTCTGCAACTACGCCAACGGCGACATGGTTGGCCACACCGGCAAACTGGATGCCGCTATCAAGGCAGCTGAATGCCTGGACGAATGCGTAAAGCGCGTTGTCGAGGCCCTTGATGAAGTCGGCGGCGAAGCACTGATTACCGCCGACCATGGCAACTGCGAGCAGATGACTGATCCCAACTCCGGTCAGGTCCACACCGCCCACACCATCGGCCCCGTGCCACTGGTGTACACCGGCCATCGCAATGTTGAGCTGAAGAACGACGGCAGCCTCAGCGATGTGGCACCCTCTCTGCTCGCCCTGATGGGACTGGAGCAACCAGAGGAAATGACCGGGCACAGCCTGGTCAAGATCGCCTGATCCGGGAACGGAACCAACCTTTGCGACTGACCGCAATTCTGGCGCTCACCCTCACCCTGGGTGTAGCGCCGGTACTCGCCCAACAGGAGGTCACCCCGGCCCAGATCGAGGAACTCAAGGAACGCATTGAGGATATCGACGACTGGCTGGAGGATGCCGAAGAGGACCGCTCCGCCCTGGAGCGGCAGCTTGCTGCGACCGAGAAGAACATCAGCCGCCTGACCCGCGAACGCCGCTCCCTCCGCCAGCAGGCCGAACAGCAGCAGCAAAGACTCCAGGAACTGGAAAATGAGGCACAGGAGCTCACACGGACCCTTGACCGCCAGCGGGACAGCCTGAAGAAGCAGATCCGCGCTGCCTGGATGGAAGGGGATGCGCCGGCGGTAAAAGTCCTGCTCAATGAGATAGATCCGGACAAAATTGCCCGGACCATGACCTATTACGAATACCTCAGCAAAGACACGGTCGATCGCCTCGAGGCATTCAGGCAAAGCCTGCAGGAACTCAGAAACACACAGGCTGCCGTGCAATCTACCCGGATCGAGCTGGCCAGAACCGAGGAAAACGTCGCCAAACGCCAGCACGAACTGACCGATTCCAGACAGAAACGCCAGCAGACCCTCGCAGCACTCAAAGCCGATATCCAGAATCGCCTGAGCGAGCGGGAGGAGCTGGAATCAGATCGCAAGCGGCTGGAAAGCCTGCTTGAGGAAGTGCAGCAGGCGATCAACAACATTCCCTCACCCAATGAATCCCAGCCCTTCGCTTCACTGCGCAACAAGCTACCGTGGCCAGTGGAAGGTAAGGTATTGAGCCGCTACGGTGAACGCTATGCCGATGGCAAACTCCGACGCAACGGCCTGCTTATCGGCACCGGGGATGAAGCGGAAATTCGTGCAATACACTACGGTCGGGTGGTATTCGCCAACTGGCTTCGGGGTTTTGGCCTGATCACCATCATTGATCACGGCGACGGCTACATGACACTGTACGGCCACAGCAGCAGCCTGTTTACCAGCCCGGGAGACTGGGTGGCCGCCGGCGAGCCCATCGCCCAGGCCGGCCGCACCGGCGGCACCGACTCCCCGGCGCTGTATTTTGAAGTCCGGCACAATGGCAAGCCCGACAATCCGGGCCGATGGCTGGCAAACTGAGACGCTCCGGGAGGGCTGACAAACGCCGCGGGTAACGCCATACTGTCCGGAGTCAGGGAATCCAGTCCAACTATCGGAATAAAAACGGGATATGTGAATGAAACGGGTCAGAAGTACACTCCACGCCTTTCCATTACGCAGCATTGCGCTCGCTACCTGTTTCGCAACCGCTTCCGGACTGGTCTGGGCCCAGGATGACGACGCCGCCACCGAACAGCTTCTGGAAGGCATCCAGAATGGCGAACGGGTGGAAATCAGCCTGCCGGATCCCGAGAAACAACTGCCACTGGAAGACCTTCGAAAGTTCACCGAGGTCTTCAGCCGCATCAAGGATGCCTACGTAGAGGAAGTAAGCGATCGCAAACTCCTTGAAAGCGCCATCAAAGGCATGCTGTCAGACCTTGATCCTCACTCCACCTACCTGGCGCCAAAGGACTACGAGGAACTGGAAGAAAGCACCTCCGGCGAGTTTGGCGGACTGGGCATTGAAGTGGGCATGGAAAATGGCTTTGTGAAAGTGATTGCGCCCATTGACGACACGCCGGCACAGAAGGCGGGTGTCCAGGCCGGGGACCTGATCATCAAGCTTGATGAAAAGCCAGTCAAAGGCATGAGCCTGGAAGAAGCCGTCAAGTTGATGAGGGGCAAGCCCGGCTCTGTGCTGACGCTGACGATTATGCGGGAGGGCGAGACAGGCCCTATTGAAATCGAAGTGGAGCGCGACATCATCAAGGTGACCAGCGTGAAATCCCGCATGCTGGAAAATGGCTATGGTTATGTCCGTATTACCCAGTTCCAGGCGGAGACCGGTTCACAGTTCAGGGATGCCCTGAATGGACTGGAAGACGAACTCGGCCGGGACCTTGACGGGCTCATCATCGACCTGCGCAACAACCCGGGTGGCGTACTGCAGGCAGCCGTGGAGTCTGCCGATGCCCTCCTCGATGAAGGGCTCATCGTCTATACTGAAGGGCGGATCCAGAGCTCGCGCCTGCGCTTTAGCGCAAGGGCCGGCGACATCATGGAAGGCACGCCCATTGTAGTGCTGATCAACGGCGGCTCCGCCTCGGCATCAGAAATCCTGGCCGGCGCCCTTCAGGACCATGAACGGGCCGTGGTGATGGGCACCAAATCCTTCGGCAAAGGCAGTGTTCAGACAGTGATTCCGCTGGATGAGACCCATGCCATCAAAATGACCACCGCGCGCTATTACACACCGGATGGCCGTTCCATCCAGGCGACCGGAATCAAGCCGGACATCGTAGTACGCCCGGCTGAGCTGAAGGAACTCGACAGCAAGCCCTTCTTCACCGAAGCAGACCTGAGCGGACACCTTGAAGGCCAGAATGAGGGCGAGCAGCAGGATGGTGAAGCAGACTCCGAGAGCGAGGCCAGCGCCCAGTCAAACCGTGATTACCAACTGCGCTCCGCACTGAACCTGCTCAAAGGCATCCGCATTCTGAACCCGAACAAAAAGGACAAGGCAGAAGGAAGCGATCAGTGAGAGTCACGAGTACTCTGCTGGCCCTGGCATTCTGCATTGCCGCCGGCGCGGTGTCGGCAGAGCCGGCAAGAACAGCTCTGCCGCCCACCATTGCCATCATCATCGATGACATGGGCCACAGCCTTGCTGAAGGTGAGCGACTGGCAAATCTCGATCAGCCGCTTACGCTGGCCTTCTTGCCCTATCGCCGGCACACAGACCGCCTTGCCCGGCTTGCCCACAAACAGCACAAGGAAATCATGCTGCACGCGCCCATGGCCAACACCCGCAATTACGGCCTCGGCCCGGGCGGCCTGACCCCGGACATGGACGAACAAAGCATGGTGACCACGCTTCGCCGTGCGTTGCAGTCGATTCCACATGTGCAGGGCGTCAACAACCACATGGGCAGCCTGCTGACCCAGCAGTTGCAGCCCATGGACTGGGTTATGAAGGAGCTGTTCCGCTACCCGGTATACTTTATCGACAGCCGCACCATTGCCTCATCTGTGGCTGGCGATGTCGCTGCCGCCTACCAGATTCCAACCATGACCCGGGACGTATTTCTCGACCATGAGCAAACCGAGGAATTTGTGGACCGCCAGTTCAAATTGCTTATCAAGCGCGCCAAAGAAAACGGCAGCGCCATCGGAATTGGCCATCCTCACAAAGTCACCGTGGATTACCTGGAGAAGCACCTGCCCAAACTGGATGAGCAGGGTATCGCCATTGCCACCGTCAGTGGCCTTTGGGCCATGCGCAACGGCAATCGGGAGATGTTTGCGGAAGGAGAGAAGCAGGCCATTCGACCTGCTTTCGCAAAGAAGGATTAATCGCGGACTTCGATTCCCTGAGCTTTCATAAAGGCCTTGGCCTCCGGAATGGAGTGCTGCCCGAAGTGAAAGATAGAGGCCGCCAGCACTGCATCGGCACCGCCCTGGGTAACGCCATCGGCCAGGTGCTGCAGCTCTCCGACACCGCCTGAAGCAATCACCGGCACAATCACAGCATCGCTGATGGCTTTGGTCAGCCCGAGATCAAATCCGATCTTGGTGCCGTCCCTGTCCATGCTGGTCAGCAGTAACTCACCAGCGCCCATTTCCACCATCTTGCGGGCCCATTCCACGGCATCCAGCCCGGTGGGCTTGCGTCCACCGTGGGTAAAGATTTCCCACCGGGGCTCCTCACCCTCTTCACTCACCCGCTTGGCATCAATGGCGACGACAATGCACTGGCTGCCGAAGCGATCAGCCGCTTCCCGAACAAACTCGGGGTTGAACACGGCTGCGGTGTTGATCGACACCTTGTCGGCACCGGCGTTCAGCAGCTTTCGAATGTCGTCCACGGTACGCACACCCCCACCGACTGTAAGTGGGATGAAAACTTCCGCCGCCATCCGTTCAACGGTCTCGTAGGTGGTGTCACGGCTTTCATGGCTGGCCGTGATATCCAAAAACGTAATTTCGTCAGCACCCTGCTCGTTGTAACGACGGGCCACCTCCACCGGGTCGCCGGCATCGCGGATATCAACAAAGTTGACACCCTTAACCACGCGGCCTTTGTCGACGTCCAGGCAGGGAATGATGCGTTTCGCCAGAGCCATAAGTCGTCCTTACCCCTTCAGACCGTCGCAGAAAGCCTGCGCTTCAGCGACATCCAGGGTGCCTTCATAGATCGCGCGGCCCGTAATGGCACCAAGGATGCCCTTGTCCGCCACAGTAGCCAGGCGCTTCAGATCATCCATGTTGGTCACGCCGCCAGAGGCGATAACGGGGATTCCACCTTCTTCGGCCAGTGCAGCAGTCGCCTCGACATTGACGCCCTGCATCATGCCGTCGCGGCTGATATCGGTATAAACAATGGCTTCCACGCCGTCGTTGGCAAACCGCTTCGCGAGATCGGTGGCCATCACTTCCGAGACTTCCGCCCAGCCATCGGTGGCCACGCGGCCATCTTTGGCGTCCAGGCCAACAATGATGTGGCCCGGGAATTTCTTGCACATCTCGGTCACGAATTCCGGCTCTTTCACGGCCTTGGTACCGATAATGACCCACTGCACGCCAGCCTTGAGATAGGCCTCGATGGTTTCCGCCGAGCGGATGCCACCGCCGATCTGGATGGGCAGATCCGGGTATTTGCGGGCAATGGCCTGAACGATTTCCCCGTTCACCGGCTCGCCGGCAAAGGCGCCGTTCAGGTCAACCAGGTGCAGGCGCCGCGCTCCGGCTTCCACCCAGCGGGTAGCCATATCGACAGGGTCGTCACCAAACACCGTGGAGTCGTCCATACGGCCCTGACGAAGGCGTACGCACTTGCCGTCTTTGAGATCGATCGCGGGAATTATCAGCATTTTCCAGTCCAGTTTGTAAAATTCTCGAGCAACTGCAAGCCGGCCCGGGCACTTTTTTCCGGGTGGAATTGCACCGCAAAAATATTGTCTCGCGCCACTGCTGCCGCAAGGTCGACACCATAGTGGGTGCGGCCCGCCATGTCAGCGTTGCCCTCGGCTTCTGCGTAGAAGCTGTGCACGAAGTAGAAACGATCCCCTTCGGGAATGTTATTCCAAAGGGGGTGATCAATGGTCTGCTGCACCTGATTCCAGCCCATGTGGGGCACTTTCAGGCGCTCACCGTTTTCCGTGAGGTGGTCACCGAAATAGCGTACTTCCGAAGGGAAAAGGCCGATGCAGTCAACGCCCCCGTTTTCTTCACTGCGGGACATCAGGGCCTGCATGCCCACGCAGATGCCAAGAAACGGGCGATCCTGAGAGACCTCACGAACCAGATCCACCACCCCCAGACGATGCATTTCGGCCATACAGTCGCGAATGGCGCCAACGCCGGGGAGGATGACACGGTCGGCTTCACGGATTTTTTCGGCGTTGTCGGTGACCAGTACGGTGGTGTCCGGGGCAACGTGCTCTACTGCTTTTTTGGCAGAGTGAAGATTGCCCATGCCG
>JAWWAT010000169.1:0-6907 GCA_033721635.1 Marinobacter sp.
CATGTCTGAACACACACTAGGAGTGCACTCTGAAACCGGAACTCTGCGTCAGGTCATTATCTGCCGGCCGGGGTTGGCTCACCGGCGATTGACGCCGTCCAACTGCGACGCCCTGTTGTTCGATGATGTCTTCTGGGTCAAGCAGGCCCAGAAAGATCATGACGTGTTTGCCAGCGTGATGCGTGGTCGGGGCGTCGAGGTTCTGGATGTCAACGAGTTGCTGGCAGAAACCCTGGCGATTCCTGAGGGGCGGGCCTGGATTCTCGACCACCGGATCAACTGGAACCACATCGGCGTGGGCATGGTGTCGGACCTGCGGGCCTGGATGGATGAGCTGCCAGAGAAGGCGCTTGCTGAATTCCTGATCGGTGGTCTGGAAGTGGGGGATCTCCCGTTTGATCCGGTCGGTCTGTTCGGTAACCATCTCGGACGCTTCGGGTTCGTATTGCCACCGCTGCCCAACTTCCTGTTCACCCGGGACAACAGCGCCTGGGTGTATGGTGGGGTGACTCTCAATCCCATGTACTGGGCGGCCCGCAAGCCGGAAACCCTTCTGATGGCTGCCATCTACCGGTTCCACCCGAAATTCGCCGGCAAGGTCCACGTGCACTGGGGTGACCCGCTGAAAGATCATGGCCTGGCCACCCTGGAGGGTGGGGATATCATGCCGCTGGGCAACAGAACCGTGCTGGTTGGCATGGGGGAGCGAACCTCGCCCCAGGCCATCGGCCAGCTATCTAAAGCCCTGTTTGATGGCGGCATGGTGGATCGGGTAATCGCCTGCCAGCTGCCCAAAACCCGCTCTGCCATGCACCTGGATACCGTTTTCACCTTCTGTGGGGGCAACGTGGTCACCGCCTTCAAGGAAGTGGCCGATGCCGTGATCTGCTACGACCTGCGCCCCGGTGAGGGGGCGAAAACACTGGCGTTCAATCAGGACTCGCGGCATCTGTTTGAGGTGGTCGCGGAGATTCTCGGTTACCCGGCCCTGGAGGTCGTGCCAACCGGTGGTGATACGCCGGAAGAGCGCGAGCGGGAACAGTGGAACGACGGCAACAATGTGCTGGCGCTGAGCCCGGGTGTGGTTGTCGGTTACGACCGCAACGACGATACCAACGCCGCGCTCTCGGCCGCCGGTATCGAGGTTCTGGCAATACCCGGCGCCGAACTGGGCCGGGGGCGGGGCGGCGGCCGGTGCATGAGTTGCCCAACCATCCGGGATTCGGTCTGACAGCCAAGGAGAGATTTTATGGCATTCAATCTAAAAAACCGGCACTTCCTGACGCTGCGGGATTTCACACCGAAGGAAATCGGTTTCCTGCTGAAGTTGTCTGCGGATCTGAAGACCGCCAAGTATGCAGGCACGGAGGTGCCAAGACTTGAGGGTAAGGACATCGCCCTGATCTTCGAGAAAAACTCCACGCGTACCCGTGTCGGTTTTGAAGTTGCCGCCTTCGACCAGGGGGCACGGGTCACCTACCTCGGACCGACCGGAACCCACATCGGCCACAAGGAATCGGTGAAGGACACGGCGCGGGTACTTGGCCGGGTCTACGATGCCATCGAGTATCGGGGCTTTGGACAAGCCGTCGTCGAGGAGTTGGCGCAATACGCTGGCGTGCCAGTCTACAACGGGCTCACGAACGAATTTCACCCCACCCAGATACTGGCGGACTTCCTGACCATGCAGGAGCATGTGGAAAAGCCGCTGCGTGATGTGGCCTACGTGTTCATCGGCGATGCTGCCAACAACATGGGCGACAGCCTGCTGATCGGCGGCGCCAAGATGGGCATGGACGTGCGCCTTTGTGCACCAAAGGCCTGCTGGCCCAATCAGGCCGTACAGGACGAGGCCCGGGCGCTGGCGGCTGAAACCGGAGCCCGGATCACCATCACCGAAGACGTTGACGCCGCAGTTGCCGGTGTCGATTTCGTCTATACCGATGTCTGGGTCTCGATGGGTGAACCAAAGGAAAAGTGGGCCGAGCGGATCAAGCTGCTTATGCCTTACCAGGTCAATGCGGCCCTGATGGCCAAAACCGGTAATCCACGGGTTCGGTTCATGCACTGCCTGCCAGCCTTTCACAACACCGAAACCGTGGTGGGCAAGGAGATTCAGGAAACCTATGGCATTGACGCCATGGAGGTGACTGAAGAGGTGTTCGAAAGCCCGGCTTCGATTGTTTTCGATCAGGCCGAGAACCGCATGCACACCATCAAGGCCGTCCTCGTGGCGACCCTGGGAGGCTGACATGCTGGTTGTGGCAGCTTTGGGGGGTAATGCCCTGCTGAAACGCGGAGAACCGTTGACGGCGGAGGTCCAGCGTAAAAATGTGCAGATTGCAGCCCGATCTCTGGCCGCGGTCGTCAGAGCTGGCCACGATCTGGTCGTGACCCATGGGAATGGGCCACAGGTCGGGCTACTGGCTTTGCAGGGCGCTTCCTACAAGCCGGATGAAGCTTACCCGCTGGATGTCCTGGGTGCGGAAACCGAGGGCATGATCGGCTATATGATCGAGCAGGAACTGGAGAATGCGCTCGGCCATGACCGGCCGGTCGCGACGCTGCTGACACAGGTTCTGGTGGATCCGAAGGACCCTGCCTTCGAAAAACCGACCAAGTTTGTCGGGCCAGTCTATGAGCGCGAAGAGGCAGAGCGCCGGGCCGCCGGTGCAGGCTGGAGCATTGCGCCGGACGGTGACAAATGGCGCCGGGTGGTGCCCTCGCCGAAACCGCTGGAGATTCCGGACATGCGGGTACTGACACTGTTGCTCGATCAGGGCGTGATTGTGGTCTGCGCCGGCGGTGGTGGAATACCGGTGCTGCGTCGTGAAGACGGCAGCATGGTCGGCATTGAAGCGGTTATCGACAAGGATGCCGCCAGCGCGTTGCTGGCCCGGCAACTGGGAGCTGACGCGCTGCTTCTGTTAACCGATGTGGACGCTGTCTACCGGGACTTCGGCACCGACCAGTCGACGCCGCTTACCGAGCTGACCGTGTCGGGGGCACAAGCGCTTGAAATGCCCGCCGGCTCCATGGGTCCGAAACTGCAGGCCGCCTGCGATTTTGCCGAGACTGGCGGGGTCAGTGGGATTGGCCGGCTGCAGGACGCCGTGGCCATCCTTGATGGCTCGGCGGGCACCCGCGTATCGGTCGGCTAGCTGTTCCTGCCGTGTTTTCCGGGTGTAATCCCTGATAATATTTGGTTATTAGGTAATAACCAGAAATTCACGGAGGTGTCCCATGGCGCGAATGGCTGCCGCAGGATTGCTTGTAACTCTGGGCCTGCTGGCCCAGGCGGCGCTTGGACAGCAGTCGTCGCCTTCCCGACCGGCGACGACAGCGGTCGTCGAGCGCAGCGAGCTGCACGAAACCGTACACCTCGATGGCATCATCGAAGCCGTTCAGCAGAGCACCGTCTCTGCGCAAACCAGCGGTACCGTCCAGAACCTGCCCTTCGATGTGGATGATTCCGTGGCTGCCGGTGAGCTGATTGTCCAGCTGGAGGACAGTGAGCAGCGATCCCGTTTGCGCCAGGCCCAGGCTGGTCTGGAAGAAGCTGAAGCGGCATTGGCGGATGCGCAGCAGCGCTTTGAACGTATTGAAGCGGTGCACGAGCGGGGTCTTGTGTCCCGGCAGGAGTTTGACCAGGCCCGCAACAACCTCGCCGCCGCCCGGGCCCGTGTCGAGCGCGCCAGGGCCGCGGTTTCCGAGGCGCAGGAGCAACTTTCCTATACCCGTGTGGTGGCGCCCTATGGTGGCATCCTCACTGAACGTCATGTCGAGGTGGGCGAAGCCGTCAATCCCGGGCAGCCGCTGCTCAGTGGCTTGTCCCTGGAACAGCTTCGGGTAGTGGTTGATCTTCCCCAGAAATACGCCGATCTGGCCCGCACGGAGCGTCAGGCGCAGGTTACCCTGGCCGACGGCCGGGTGCTGGAAACCGGCGAGATGACCTTCTATCCCTACGCCAATCCGCAGACCCACACCTTCCGCCTGCGAATGCGCCTGAGTGAGCCCAATGGTTCCCTGTTTCCCGGCATGCTGGTGAAAGTCAGTGTTCCGGTTGCCAGCCGGGAAGCACTGTGGGTGCCAGCCAGCAGCCTGATTCAGCGCAGCGAACTAAGGGCGGTTTTCGTGCTGGCCGAGCAGGATCAGCCCCGGCTGCGCCAGGTACGCACGGGGGTGCGGGATAACGGCAGGCTCGAGATCCTGGCCGGCCTCAGTGAAGGCGAGCGTGTGGTTACGAACCCCGCCGAACTGGTGGGCAGCGATCGTTTAAACCTGATTGAAGACACGGTTGGGGAGTCGAATCCGTGAGCCGTGATTTGCCCCCCGTCGGCCCATCCGGTGCCATCGCCCGAGTTTTTCAGGACAACCACCTCACTCCGCTGCTGGCGATTCTGGCGATCATTCTGGGCGTGTTGGCCGTGGTGGTCACGCCCAAAGAGGAAGAGCCCCAGATCGATGTCACCATGGCCGATATCATGGTGGCATTTCCCGGCGCCAGTACCCGGGAGGTGGAAAGCGCAATAGCAACGCCTGCCGAACAGGTGATGAGTGAGATCAAAGGCGTTGAACACGTTTATTCGGTATCCCGGCAGGGCCAGGCCGTGATCACGGTGCAGTTCGAGGTGGGCATCCCACGGCAGGAAGCCCTGGTCCGGCTCTACAACCAGGTGTACTCCAACCAGGACTGGCTGCCGGCCAACCTGGGCGCGACCCAGCCTGTGATTAAACCAAAGGGCATCGATGATGTTCCGGTGATGACGCTGACCCTCTATGATCCGGTCAATGGGCATACGGGAGAGGAACTGACCCGCCTGGCGCACATGCTGGAAGTGGCGCTGAAGCGGGTTCCCGGCACACGAGATGTCTACACCACCGGTGGCATCCCGGATCGCGTGGACATCCGGTTCGATCCGGCGTTGCTGGCGGGCTTCAACCTGACCATCGACGATATCCGTAATGCCCTGGCCGCGGCCAATACCAGCAGCCAGGAAGCCCGGATTACCCGAGACAACCTGTCGATACCGGTCCAGGCCGGTACGCTTCTGGAAACCGTGGAGAATGTCCGGCGCCTGGTGGTAGGCATGCACAACGGGGCTGCAGTATACCTGGAGGATGTCGCGGACATCAGCCGGGGTGGCACCGTAGTGGATCAGAGTGTGATGACCGGATTCGGGCCGGCCCATGAGGACGGCAAGGCTGGCCGGCCCGGTCAGGTTTACCCGGCTGTTACCCTGGCCATCGCCAAGAAACCGGGCGAGAATGCCGTTAATATCACCACCGCCATCGAGGAGCGGCTGGCGCAGCTGCGCAACCGGGCCCTGCCGGAATCCGTGGAAGTGCTGGTCACCCGGGACTATGGTGTAACCGCCTCCCAGAAAGCTCGCAAACTGATTACCGATCTGATCTCCGCCACACTGTGCGTCGTGCTGCTGGTTCTGGCGGCCATGGGCTGGCGCCAGGCGTTAATTGTCGGCATTGCGGTTCTGATAACCCTGCTGCTGACGCTGGTGTTTTCCTGGGCCTGGGGGTTCACCCTCAACCGGGTTTCCCTGTTTGCGCTGATCTTCTCCATCGGCATTTTGGTGGACGATGGCATCGTGATCACCGAGAACATCAACCGGCGCATCCAGAACTCCCGGCGGGCGGTGAAGGACATTATTCCCGTTGCCGTGGACGAGGTGGGCACCCCCACCATCATGGCCAGCCTCACCATCATGGCGGCACTGATTCCCATGGCGTTTGTCAGTGGCCTGATGGGCCCCTACATGAGCCCGATTCCGATCAACGCCTCGGCCGGTATGGTGCTGTCCCAGATTGTTGCCTTTGTGGTGGCGCCCTGGCTGGCGTTCCGGTTGCTCAAGCACAAGAAGGGTGAGCAGGCGGCGGAAGCCGAGGAGGCCTCCAGCTCTGCCGATGGTGTCAGTCCAGTGTCCCTGCGAATTTTCCGGACGGTGCTCGGGCCGTTCCTGGGCGATCATCCCTGGCGGCGCCGTGTGCTGGCCCTGAGCGTGGTGGGACTGACCCTGGCGGCCACCTCGCTACCGGTATTCCAGGCGGTGATCCTGAAGATGCTGCCCTTCGACAATAAGTCCGAGCTGCAGGTGGTGGTGGATATGCCCGAGCGCACGCCCATGGAGCAGACCCAGCGGGTGTTGATGGAAATGGGCAGCTACCTGGAAACGGTGGATGAAGTGTCCAACTGGCAAACCTACGCCGGTACCGCCTCTCCAATCAATTTCAACGGTCTGGTCAGGCAATACTACCTGCGCGGCGACCCTTATCACGGCGATATCCAGATCAATCTGGTTCATGAGGAGCATCGGGAGCGGCAGTCTCATGCTATTGCCCAGTCCCTGCGGGGCCCGCTGACTGAAATCGGTAAGCAGTATGACGCCAGCGTCAAGATTGTCGAGGTGCCGCCCGGTCCGCCAGTGTTGTCACCCGTGGTAGCGGAAATCTACGCGGTGGATGAAACCCGTCGGGCGAAGCTGGCCCGGCAGGTGGCCGAGGGCATGACCAAGGTGGATGGCCTGGTGGATATTGACACCACGCTGGAGGCGCCCACACGGCAATGGGAGGTAGTTGTGGATCGGGATCGTGCGGCACGGCTTGGGGTTTCCCAAGCTCAGGTTGTCGGTGCCCTGCAGACGGCCCTGGGCGGAACCAGTGTCAGTTTCCTGCATGACGATCATGCCAAGTATCCCGTCCCGATCCGGGTGATTCTGAGCGAAGGCGACAAGGCCCAGCCCTCGGTACTTTTATCCCTGAACGTGCGCAGTCGTGATGGCAACCTGGTTCCATTAGCGAGTATTGCAGAGGTTCGCGAGGCGGACTGGATGGGTGCCATCTACCATAAGGATCTTTTGCCGGTGACTTACGTTACCGCAGACATGGCGGG
>JAWWAT010000170.1:0-6872 GCA_033721635.1 Marinobacter sp.
ATGCCCCTGTTTCTCTTGGACGGTCCCAAGAATGAGGAGCCCGGCACTCGTGCGTTCTTTGAAGAGATGCTGGCCAGCTACGGCTCGAGGGAATGGGACGGCGACCGGGACCACTGGCCGGAGCAGATCCCGGACGATGTCTGGCGACAGGTGACCACGGACCATCGCCAGTGCACCAACCGTCATTGCAGCTACTTCGACAGTTGTGCGTTTTTCGATGCCCGTAAAGATCTCGACGATGCGGATATTGTGGTAGCCAACCACGATCTGGTACTGGCGGATCTGGCGCTCGGCGGCGGGGCGATTCTGCCGGAGCCGGAGAACGCCCTCTATATTTTCGATGAGGCTCATCATCTTCCGGACAAGGCCCTGAATCACTTCGCTGCATCGCTCCCACTCAATGCCACCCGTCAATGGCTGAAACAGCTTTCCCAGGCGCTGGTAAAAATGCAGCCCTACCTGGCGGCTGGTACCCAAGCCGCCAAGTCGCTGGATCGAATCAGTTCCGCTTCACGGGAAGTGGATCTGGTGCTGAACCGGGTGTACGAGGAAGCGGAACAGAACACCGGATGGGAATTCAACGAGGAGCGTCGGACCGCCCAATGGCGCTATCCGGAGGGCGAGCTGCCCGAAGCCATGGCGGATCTGGCAGCCGAGAGCCGCATTGCGACCGCGAATATGGTCCGTCAGCTTGGCGTTCTGGCCGATGAACTGCAGGGCGCATTCGACGAGCGCAAGGAGCATGAAATTGACCGGGAAACCGCAGAAGCCTGGTATCCGGTGATTGGTTCTTTCCATGCAAGGGCAGAGGACCAGCTGAGACTCTGGACGGCCTGGTGCGAGCAGGGCAATGCAAAACCTGCTGGCGATTCAGATACAGATGCTGAAGCGGGTGAAGACAAAGAGGCCACGCCGCCAGTTCAGAAAAGCCCGCCTCCGGCTCGCTGGGCAGTGCGTCAGCGCTGGGACCATGCCGAAGACATCACCCTTTACAGTTCGCCGGTACTGGCGGACAACCTTCTATACTCCCGGCTCTGGTCCCGTGCTTACGGCGCCGTGCTCACCAGTGCCACCCTGACCGCCCTGGGCCGGTTCGATCGCCTGAATGCCCGGGCGGGATTACCCCAGGGCAGCCGCTTTCTCGTTGTGCCCAGTTCGTTTCGGTACGGCGAGATGGCGACGGTCGAGGTGCCGGCGATGTCTGCCATGCCCACCGATGACGGCTTCGCTGATGAGCTTGTTAAGCGACTGCCAGACCTCTGGGCGGGCGAGAAAGCGACTCTGGTACTGTTCACTTCCCGGCGCCAGATGCAGCAGGTGCGGGACGCTCTCTCCCCGGATTATCCGGAGCTGATTATCACCCAGGACGATATGGCCAAGGGCGAAGTGCTCAGGCAGCATTGCAGCCGGGTGGATGAGGGGCGTCCGAGTGTCCTCTTTGGCGTGGCCAGCTTTGCCGAGGGCATCGATCTGCCCGGAAAGTACCTGCACCACGTCGTGATTACGCGTCTGCCGTTTTCCGTTCCGGATGACCCCATCGAGGCGAGTCTGGCCGAGTGGGTAACCCAACGGGGCGGCAATCCCTTCATGGAAATCACCGTGCCGGATGCCTCAATCAAACTGGTTCAGGCAGTGGGGCGGCTCCTTCGGACCGAGCAGGATACCGGGAGGGTGACGATTCTGGATCGCCGGATCATTGCCCGCCGTTATGGTCAGTTGCTGTTGGATGCCTTGCCGCCTTTCCGTCGAATTATCGAACGGTAGTGTTCCGTCGCGCTAATTCCCATCGACAAATCATTCAGCCATAAAAAAAGAGCCAGCCCCAAGGGGATGGCTCTCATGAAATGGGTTCTTTCGAACCCGGGCGTCGAAACAACGCGGAACAAGAAATCTGAAGGCCTGAAGTTTCAGAATTCCTGGTGAGGTTTCCCTCACCGTTGGAATAATAATAGGGGAGTAGAGGGCGTAGACGGATCGTCCAAAGGGCGTAGCGGGCCTAGATAGTTGAATCGAAATGTGACGCCCATCACATTTTGCGTCGCTCTGGGCTCAGCCTGCCAGCAGCCCCAGCTCACGGGCCCGGGCCAGTGCCTCGGTCCTGCGGCCGACGCCCAGTTTGCCGTAGAGGTTGCGAATGTGAGCTTTCACGGTCGCCGGCGCGACCTTCATTTTTAAGGCAATTTCCTTGTTGGCATGCCCCTCATGAATCAACTCAAGCACCTCCAGTTCGCGCTGGCTGAGCGGTTCGGGCAGTGCTTCCGGCTTCATTGCCGGTCGATCAGGTGCGCTGGACGCTGAGTTCGTGGTGCTTTGAGGCTGTATCTGACGCGATTCTATCTGATCAAGGAGCATTTTCCTGACGTTGGTGTTCCAACTGCCGGGGGCGTTCAGGGCGGGCAGATCCAGCAGCAGGGCGCGAAGATCCGGGCTTTCTTCGGCAAACAGGCGCATGAATCCGGCCTCGGCGGCCAGGTTAAGCGCCCGGGTCAGCATCTGCGTCGATTCGTCTTTCCGCTCCTGTTTTGCCAGGGCTTCGCCATAAACCAACAGGATTTCCACGAGGTGACGGTTATGGGCATTGCGTTCAGCCGGTTGCAGTAAAGCACTGAGGATTTCCTGGGCCCGCTCCGGCTGATTCAATGCCACCAGCACACGGGCTTCGCTGATCCGGCTTTGTTCCAGGTGAAGCGGATTGGTGAATTCGGTGTCGGGGCTGGAGTCCAGGCTGGCTCGGGCTTTTTCCGGGTGACCTGCGGCAAGGTAGCAACGTGCCAGCAGCGCCGTGCTGGCAGGTGGCTCGAAAACGATCTGGTCACGACGCTTCCGGCCGGTCAGGGCAGCGTCTTCCAGAGCCTCAATCGCGTCCTGGAGTTTACCCTCGCTGAAGGCAAGGTGGCCACGAACGTACTGAATGACCACATGCTGCCCCGGTTCCGTGCCCTGCTCGACGTGCTCCAGCAGAGGCTGCAGATGCGTGGCGGCGAGCTGGGCATGGTTGCGCTCACGGTGGATTTCACAAAGGGTGCTGTTCTGCCAGCAGGAAATCAGCCTTGGCTGGCTGGGGTCTGAATAATGCCGGTCCACCCAGTGGCGGATCTCCGTGCAGGTTTCCAGCGCCAGGTCGATATCGCCCCGATTGTATTGGATCCACGCCAACAGGCCGCCACTGGAAAGTACCGTGCTGGGTTTTTGTTCTGCCTGTCCGTATCGAACGGCAGACTGGAGCGCGTCCTCCGCTTCCGTAAGCTCACCCTTGCCGAAGTAATCCAGGCCCAGCCCGTAATAGGTCACCGACTTCAGCGGAATGCGGGTGTGGTCTATTTCCTTCAGCACCTGGCGAGTGAGGTCGGCGGCGCTCTTTTCGTCACTCCGGGTTCGCGCCAGGTATGATCGCATCAGCGAGATTTCGCTCTGCAGCCCAAGAGCCCCTTCGGCATCCGGGTGTGAATCAGCTACCTGTCGGTCCAGCAAATCCTCGAGTGCCGATAGCAGCGGTTCCAGCGTGTCGAGCCGGTTGGCAAAGAATAACCCCCAAATGCGGAGCATCTGGAGTTGCGGATTATCCGTTATCAGATCCGGTGGCAGGGCCTCGAGCCAGTTCAGCACGGGCAGGTGATAGCCACCATGGATCAGGTTGTTGCCATGTTCGGCCAGCACGCGGGCCAGCCAGGGCCAGTCTTCCTGGCGGACGATCTGGGCTATGGCTTCCTGAACATGGCCATGGGCCAATAACCACGTCACGGTGCGTTGCCAAAGACGTGTTGCCTTCTCCGGTTCTGTGTGACTGATCCTGAGCAGCAATGCATCCCGGAACAGGTCGTGGTAGCGGAACCATTCGTTCCTGGTATCCAGCGGAATCAGGAACAGGTTCTGGCTCAGGAGCGTTTCGAGCATTTTCTGGCTGTCTTCGGACTCACGGATTGAGTCACAAAGGGAGGCGCAGAGCCGGGGGCAGCAGGCGGTTTCAAGCAGGAAATCGGCAATATCCCGGGGTTGCTGTTCCAGAACCTCGCTCAGGACATAATCGCTAATATAGCGCTCATCCAGACTGATCTGGCTTCCCGGTTTGGCTGCGTCTTTGCCGGAGAATGTCGAAGAAAGCGCGGAAAGCTGCATGGCGGCCACCCAGCCTTCGGTTTTGCGGCAAATGGCGCGGGCATCTTCGTCGGTGATATCCAGGCCCATCGTGCTGCGGAAGAACTGTCGGCATTCGTCTTCAGAAAAGGCCAGCAGGCCAGGGTGGATGTCTTGAATCCAGCGGCGGACGCGCCAGCGCGCCAGCGGCAGCGGCGGCTCCGTTCGGGAGGCCAGGGTTACCAGGACTCCCGGAGGCAGATAGTCGATGAAATAGGCGAACTGCCTGTGGATGGCCGGGTTTCCAATAAAGTGGAAGTCGTCCAGGACCAGGGCCCACGCACTTCCATCCTGAGCCAGGATGTTGAGCAGGCCGGTAATGGCTTCGGTAAAGGATTCATCGGCCTGGTGGGCCAGTTGTTTCCGCAATTCCGCCGCACCGGTCAATCCGGCCTGTTCGAAGGCGCCGATGACGTACTGCCAGAATCGTCTGGGCTCATCATCGTGTTCGTCCAGGGAGAGCCAGGCAGTGGGTGAGGAAGAGCGAGCGCACCATTGGCTGACCAGGGTGGTTTTACCGAATCCTGCCGGTGCAATAACCAGATTAAGTCGCCTTGGGCCACCAGGTTCCAACATCGCACTCAATCGCTCGCGTTTTACCGCGCGCGCGTCCGACGTTGGCCGTAGAAATTTGGTGGTGAGCAGCATGGATCCCCTGACAACTGAAGTATTTTTCTATTGCCCGGACAGGGCATTACGGATTGTGTCCTTTGTAATGACCAAGTCAAGGGCCGTGAAGTCACTGTAAGCCTTCAGGGGTTTTATCAGTGGCTGCGTAAATGCAATTTTGGTCTAAACTGTGTGAAAGTAGTTGCCTATATTAAAAAAGAATGAAAACCTGTATTTTTATGCGTATTCTTCAATCAGGTCTTTCGACCGCCAGGGAGCAGCAGATTCAATGAAACTACAACAGTTGCGCTATATCTGGGAAGTCGCGCATCACGATCTGAATGTGTCCGCAACCGCCCAAAGCCTGTTCACGTCCCAGCCAGGTATCTCCAAACAGATCCGCCTGCTGGAGGACGAGCTGGGGCTGGAAGTGTTCGCACGCAGTGGCAAGCACCTGACCCGAATCACGCCGGGCGGCGAAATTATCATCCGTGAGGCAGGAGAAATCCTGCGCAGGGTTGAGGGCATCAAGAAGATTGCCCAGGAATTCAGTAACCAGCGCAAGGGCGATCTGAGTATTGCCACGACTCACACCCAGGCGCGGTATGCGCTGCCGCCGATCATCAGCGGCTTCATTGAGGAGTACCCGGACGTCTCCCTGCACATGCATCAGGGTACGCCCATGCAGATCTCCGAGATGGCGGCCAATGGGGCTGTCGACTTCGCCATCGCAACAGAGGCCATGGAGCTGTTCAGCGATCTGATCATGATGCCCTGCTACAAATGGAATCGCTGCGTGATCGTGCCGAAAGATCACCCCCTGGCGAAACTTCCGGAGCTGACGTTACCGGAGCTGGCGGAGTATCCGCTGGTCACCTACGTGTTCGGCTTCACCGGACGATCAAAGCTGGATGAGGCGTTCCAGTCCCAGGGACTGACACCCAAGGTGGTGTTCACGGCTGCTGACGCGGACGTGATCAAAACCTACGTGCGGTTGGGGCTCGGTGTGGGGATTATTGCCAGTATGGCCTTCGATCCGAAAACCGATACCGATCTGGTGGCTCTGGATGCGCGCAAGCTGTTCCGACCCAGCGTGACCCGACTCGGTTTCCGGAAGGGCACCTTCCTGCGGGGTTACATGTACGACTTTATTCACCGTTTTGCGCCCCATCTCACCAAGGAAATGGTAGACGAGGCAGTATCCCATCAGGGGAGCCGGTCTGAAATCGAAGAGTTATTCAAGGATATCGAACTGCCCACTTACTAAGTGGGCAGAGGAGGCGGCCAGGCGCCGGGTTATTCCCGGGCGATCAGGTTGCCGGCGTGGAGTCCGCATTCTTTCTGGGTGGCTTCTTCCCACCACCAGCGGCCCTCTCGCTCGTGCTGTCCAGGCAGAACAGGGCGAGTGCAGGGCTGACAGCCGATGCTCACGAAGCCTTTCTCATGGAGCTTGTTGTAGGGCGCCTCGGACATCCGGATGTAATCCCACACCTCTTTTGACGTCCAGTTAGCCAGTGGGTTGAACTTCACCAGCGTTTTTTCATCCGTTGAGAAAGCGGTATCTTCCTGAACAACGGGCACGTCGTTGCGGGTACCCGGGCTCTGATCCTTGCGTTGCCCGGTGATCCAGGCATCAACGGTCGCCAGCTTGCGGCGAAGCGGATTGACCTTGCGAATGCCGCAGCATTCACTGTGTCCATCCTCATAGAAGCTGAACAGCCCCTTCTTGTTCACCAGATCCTGAACTTCCTGTGCGTCCGGGAACAGCACTTCAATCTCGATGCCGTAATGCTTGCGCACCCGCTCCACGAACTCGTAGGTTTCCGGATGCAGGCGGGCCGTATCCAGGGTGAAAACCTTCAGGTTGTCGGTCAGCTTGTGCGCCATTTCAATCAGCACAACATCTTCAGCGCCACTAAAGGAGATAGCGATGTTGTCGTACTGTTTCAGGGCAGTTTTGAGAATCGAACGAGGGCTCTGGCCTTCGAGCTCTTCCCGCAGGGTTTGAATATCGGTCATGGCCCGGCATTGCCTTCTCTTGGTGTGCAAGGATATCTAGCTGGACAGAAAGGCTACCATTAAATGCCTAATATCATGAAGGAATGACAATCTATATGGTTATTCCCGCG
>JAWWAT010000171.1:0-6870 GCA_033721635.1 Marinobacter sp.
CCCTTGTAGGGATGGCCCTCGGCCGCCATGCCGCGCACGGTAGGATAAATCACCTCGTCCATGATGCGCCCATGAACCTCGGAAGTGACCACCGGAGCCGGCGAGTAGGCGCCCATGCCACCGGTATTGGGGCCGGTGTCGCCATCGCCCACCCGTTTGTGATCCTGGGAGGTGGCCATGGCCAGAACATGCTCGCCATCCACCATCACAATAAAGCTGGCTTCTTCGCCTTCCAGAAACTCTTCGATGACCACGCGGCTGCCGGCATCGCCGAACGCATTGCCGGCCAGCATGTCGCGAATCGCGTCTTCGGCTTCTTCCAGGGTCATGGCGACGATCACGCCTTTGCCAGCGGCCAGGCCGTCGGCCTTGATTACGATCGGAGCGCCCTGCTGGCGAACGTAAGCCAGGGCTTCGTCCACGTCGGTGAAGTTGCCGTAGCCGGCTGTCGGGATCTTCTGGCGAGCCAGGAAATCTTTGGTGAAGGCCTTGGAGCCCTCCAGTTGGGCTGCGCCAGCGCTCGGGCCGAAGACCCGCAGGCCGCGCTGCTCGAACTTGTCCACGATGCCGGCCACCAGCGGTGCCTCGGGACCGACGATGGTAAGACCAACATGGTTGGTGGCGGCAAAGTTGGCCAGGCCGTCCAGATCCATCACGTCGATGTCGACATTTTCCAGGCCCGGTTCCCGTGCCGTGCCGGCGTTGCCGGGCGCCACAAATACACGGTCTGCCCTGGGGGACTGTGCGGCTTTCCAGGCCAGGGCATGTTCACGGCCGCCGGAGCCAATAACGAGAATATTCATGGTGATAACCCCTCAGTGCCGGAAGTGGCGCATGCCGGTGAAGACCATGGCGATGCCGTGCTCGTTGGCCGCATCGATGACTTCCTGGTCGCGCATGGAGCCGCCGGGTTGAATAACGGCCGTAATACCCGCTGCGGCAGCGGCGTCAATGCCGTCCCGGAACGGGAAGAAGGCATCAGAAGCCATCACCGACCCTTTCACTTCCAAGCCTTCGTCCGCAGCCTTGATGCCGGCAATCTTGGCGCTGTAGACACGGCTCATCTGGCCGGCGCCAACGCCGATGGTGCGACCGGCCTTGGCGTAGACAATGGCGTTGGATTTGACGTATTTGGCCACTTCCCAGGCAAACAACAGGTCATTGAGCTCCTGCTCGGAGGGCTGGCGCTCGGTGACCACCTTGACGTCTTCCATGGCCACCATGCCCAGGTCCCGGTCCTGCACCAACAGGCCACCGGTTACCCGTTTGAAATCCATGGAGCGGGCTCGTTCACCATCGAAGTCACCGCAGGCCAGCAGGCGCACGTTCTTCTTGGCGGCGACCAGTTCCACTGCTTCCGGCGCCACGGTGGGTGCGATGATCACTTCCACAAACTGGCGGTCAATGATGGCTTTGGCGGTTTCCGCATCCAGTTCACGGTTGAAGGCAATAATGCCGCCAAAGGCCGAGGTGGGGTCGGTGGCGAACGCCAGGTCGTAGGCCTGACGGATATCGGCACCGATCGCTACGCCGCAGGGGTTGGCATGTTTGACGATCACGCAGGCCGGATCCGCAAAAGGCTTAACGCATTCCAGGGCGGCATCGGTGTCGGCCACGTTGTTGTAGCTGAGCTCTTTGCCCTGAAGCTGTTTGGCGGTGGCCACGCAGGCTTCCTTCGGATTGCGCTCGGTGTAGAACGCGGCGCGCTGATGCGGGTTTTCGCCATAACGCATGTCCTGGACCTTCACATACTGGGCGTTGAAGGTGCGGGGGAAATCGGCGTTGTCGTTATCCGGCGTGCGGCCGCCCAGGTAGTTGGCGATGGCGCCATCGTAGCCTGCGGTGTGCTCAAAGGCTTTTACAGCCAGATCGAACCGGGTGCTGTAGCTTAGCTGACCCTCATTGGCATCCAGTTCTTTCAGGACCCGGCTGTAATC
Source organism: Marinobacter sp. (assembly GCA_033721635.1). Classification (GTDB taxonomy): domain Bacteria; phylum Pseudomonadota; class Gammaproteobacteria; order Pseudomonadales; family Oleiphilaceae; genus Marinobacter. The sequence continues at coordinate 1,938 of JAWWAT010000171.1, forward strand.
ATTGGCATTGACCACGATGGCAACGTCGTTGTGGTTCTTGGCGGCGGCGCGAACCATGGTCGGCCCACCGATATCAATGTTCTCGATGGCGGTCGCCAGATCACAGTCCGGCTTTGCCACGGTCTCTTCGAAGGGATAGAGATTGACCACAACCATATCGATAGGACTGATGCCATGCTCGGACATCACCGTATCGTCAGTGCCCCGGCGGCCGAGAATGCCGCCATGGATCTTGGGGTGAAGGGTTTTTACCCGGCCATCCATCATCTCGGGAAAGCCGGTGTAATCGGAAACTTCGGTTACCGGGATGCTGTTTTCTTTCAGGAGCCGGTAGGTGCCACCGGTGGAGAGCAGCTCGACGCCGCGATCGGTCAGGGCACGGCCGAATGCGACGATGCCGGTTTTATCACTCACGCTGATCAGGGCGCGACGGACGGAGGTGTTAGCCTGGTTTGCCATGGGTCACTTTCTTCGCTGGAGATGAACGAATAAGGGCCTCGCGAATGATGTCCGGGAGGCCCTCTTCAAATGTCTGAATTATAGCAGACCGTACTGCTTCAGCTTCTTGCGCAGGGTTCCGCGGTTCAGGCCCAGCATGGTGGAGGCCTTGGTCTGGTTGTTCCGGGTGTATTTCATCACCTGTTCCAGCAGGGGCGCTTCAACCTCGGAAAGCACCAGCTGGTAGACCTCGGTCACCGGAGCGCCGTCCAGTTGGGCGAAGTAGTTTTTCAGGGCAACCTCAACGCTGTCGCGCAAGGTGACGGTGTTGCCGCTGCTGTTCACCGTCTGCAACTGATGGATATCATCGTTGGCCGGGGTGCTCAGGTTGTCGTTTGCCAATGTCTCAGCGCTCATGCTGCGAATACCTCTCCATTTCGTAAGCCTGCAAAATACCGTTGAATCGTGTCTCTCTGCTCCAGCGCATCGTCGATGGCGTTGAAGCGTTTGCGGAACTGTTTGCCCGGATCGTGGGACTGCAGATACCAGCCCACGTGTTTTCTGGCAATACGCACGCCCATGGTCTCACCATAGAAGGCATGCAACGCCTGGAGATGCTCGGTCAGAATATTCTCGACCTCATCCAGCTCCGGTGCAGCCATGTGGCTGCCGGTTTCCAGGAAATGCCGGATTTCCCGAAAAATCCATGGGCTGCCCTGGGCGGCGCGGCCAATCAGCAACCCATCGGCACCGGTATGGTGGAGCACGTCCCGGGCTTTCTCCGGGGATGTAATATCCCCGTTGGCAAACACCGGGATGCTGATGCGAGACTTCACATCGGCTATGGTGTCGTACTCGGCGTTGCCCTCGTACTTGTCCGTACGGGTTCTGCCATGAATGGCAACAGCCTGAATACCGGCGTCCTCGGCCATGCGGGCGACGACCAGGGCATTGCGGTTGTCCCGGTCCCAGCCGGTACGCATCTTGAGGGTGACGGGAACATCAACTGCCTGAACCACCGCCTCAAGAATCTCGCGAACCAGGGCTTCATCTTTCATCAGGGCGGAGCCCGCGGCCTTGTTACAGACTTTCTTGGCCGGGCACCCCATATTGATGTCGATGATCTGGGCGCCGAATTCCGCATTTTGACGTGCGGCGTCGGCCAGCATCTGCGGGTCGCCGCCGGCAATCTGCACCGAGCGGGGCTCCGGCTCACCTTCATGATTCAGGCGTGTCCGGGACTTGCGTGTATGCCAGAGTTTGCTGTCCGCTATGACCATTTCCGACACCGCCAGACCGGCGCCCAGCCTCCGGCACAAAAGGCGGAAAGGGCGGTCTGTTACGCCGGCCATGGGCGCAACAATCAAAGGGTTGGGCAAGGTGTACGGCCCGATTTTTGCCGTTGGCAGCATGATCTGAGTCCGTGTCACAGCGGGTTAAGCAAAGGTCGGGCTGAGCGGTTGTTCAATAAGTAACCGATCCAGCATCCGAAGGGCGGTAATGATACCGCCGGGTGGGTCATGATTGAAGGGGCTGGGCGGTGAAAAAACTGATTATTTTTCGCGCTTTCTGGTTGACTTTTGTTCTGTACGATGGCCGCCGGTAATGGCTGTCGAGTAAATACTTCCTTACTGTATCAGGGCGCGTGGGGACGGAAGAGGATGTTGTAATTGACCGCGTCACGGCCCGGATCCCGGATGTTGATGGCAATGCGTACGGGGGTGTCCGTGGGCATGGCGTCCAGCTCCCGTCCCTCACCGGCCAGGTATTCGTCAGGCGTGAACAGGCTCTGGGCAACCACATCGCCATTCAGATTGGAAAAGGTCAGGGCAATAGCGGGAAACGGTTGTTCGAAATCGGCTCGGTTGATAATCACGGCATCAACTACCAGTTGCGACCGGTTATCCGGATCGGTCCGTACCACCAGTTTACGGCTCTGTATCGCTTCAACATTGATTAGCGGTTTGAGCTCGCAGCCGGCCAGTTCGCACCCTTTTTCATAGAAGGGTCGCAGCTCGGGGATGGCCGACAGGCGGTCGAACTGGAACCAGGTGACCTGGGCGATCAGAACCCCTATCAGGCCCAGCACGATAACACTCCATACGATGGTCCGGACGCCGCTTCCTCCAGAGTCGACGGCAACGGGGTCGCGCCGGAGGTCCCGGAAGGGCGGGTCGGCATGGAAGGAATTGGCCGGTCGTTCCGGTTCGTCGAAATCGAAACCGGATTCGTCCACGAAGTCATCGAAAGGGTCGGATTCCTTGGCCGTCCGGTCGCTCGGGGAAGAGGGGGTGTCGGTCTGCTCGAACACCGGTTCTTCTTCCAGGCTCAGCTCATGGTCACGTTCCGGTCTGGTTTCCGGTTCGGGCGCTGGTTCTTCGGGCTCGGGGGGCGGTTCGGGGCGCTCGGTAGCAGAAGACTTCCGGGGAGCTGGCTCGTCATCCTGCAGAATGGCTTCGGCCCAGCTTTCATCGACGTTCTCGTCCGAGCTGTCAGTATCAGCATCCTTGTAGTCTGCTTCGTCGCGTTCGTCGAAACTGCGGAAGCTGTCGCTCAGCTCATCGTCGGAGAAGGTCAGTTTGGTACCGGCATAACGGCCCTCTGCCGCGTCCTCTTCCGGATTGTCTGCAAAAACGAAATCTTCTTCGCTGACGCCGGAGTTTTTCGACGATGACGGAGCGTCTGTCGATTTCGCCGGCTGTGCTGAGGGTCGTGTTTTCTCGCCTCTGCCGGGGACAATCTGATGGTCGATGGCATTGAACACATTCATGCAGTTCCCGCAGCGCACCTTGCCCTTGGCAATGCCAAGCTGTTCGTCGGTTACCCGGAACCGGGTCTGGCAATTCGGGCACTGTGTCTGCAGGCTGCTCTGGGTCATACTTCTTCCTGAAAGCGACTAGGCTACGAGTGTCGGAGTTTAGTCGGTAACACCCGATTCGTCATCTGTCGTTACGCCGTCCTGTGAGGCGTATCCACTCTTCCCGCTGTTCGGGCTCGTCCATCACAAACCATGGCTCGTAGGCGGCCATCACTTCCCGGGCCTGGCTGGACAGTATGCCGGACAGTACCAGGTCGCCGCCGGATCTGGTCCGGGATGCAAGATGTGGGGCAAGGCCGATCAGGGGTTGGGCCAGGATGTTGGCGAGCATGATATCGGCTTTGGTGTCGGGCTCGTCGTCTGGCAGAAACAGGTCCAGCTTGCTGTCCTCGACACCATTGCGTCGGGCGTTCTCCCGACTGGCTTCCAGTGCCTGGGGGTCAGTATCAACGCCAATAACGTGGTCTGCACCAAGCAGCAGCGCGGCCAGGCCAAGAATGCCCGAGCCGCAGCCGTAGTCGATGACCTGCTTGCCCTGGGCGTCCTGACCATCCAGCCATTCCAGACAGAGGGCTGTGGTCGGATGAGTGCCGGTGCCGAAGGCCAGGCCAGGGTCCAGCATCAGGTTCGCCGCATCGGGGTCAGGGGCGTCATGCCAGCTGGGAACAATCCACAGTCGCTCGCCGAATTTAAGGGGCTGGAAATCGTCCATCCAGGCCCGCTCCCAGTCCTTGTCCTCAACCAGTGTCACTTCGATTTCGGGAAGCGCTTGCTGGGTCTGTTGGTGCCAGGCATCCCGGATGTCGGCGCAAAGCTGCTCGATGTCCCGGTCGGAGTCAAATAATCCAGTGACGGTCGTCTGGCTCCAGAGAGGGGTGGTGCCCGGATCGGGCTCGTACAGGGGCTGGTCGGCAGCATCCTCCATGGAAACGGCGTCAGAGCCCATCTCCATGAGCAGATCTTCCAGCTGATCCGCATTGTCCGGATCAGCCGGGATCTGGAGTTGTATCCAGGGCATGATTAATCCCGCATCAGTTTCTCAAGGTAATGGATGGTGAAGTCTACCTGTTTAAAGCCACCATCGCGTACCAGTTTCCGATGCAGAGGTTGGTTGGTCTTTATGCCCTCGACCACCAGTTCGTCCAGCGCGTTCTTCATCCGGCGCCGGGCAATGTCCCTGTCGTCGCCCCAGGTGATCAGTTTTGCCACCAGGGAATCGTAGTAGGGCGGAACCGTGTAGCCGCTGTACAGGTGGGAATCCACCCGCACGCCATTACCGCCGGGCGCATGGAAGTGCTTGACCTTGCCGGGGCTGGGAATGAAGGTTTTCGGATCTTCGGCATTGATCCGGCATTCCATGGCGTGGCCGGAAATCCGGATGTCGTCCTGGGTATATTGCAGCGGCAGGCCGCTGGCAATGCGCAGTTGTTCGCGCACGATATCGACGCCGGTGACCATTTCAGAGACAGGATGCTCCACCTGGACCCGTGTGTTCATTTCGATGAAATAGAACTCGCCGTCCTGATACAGAAACTCGAAGGTACCGGCGCCCACATAACCGATTTCCTTGCAGGCATCGGTACACGCCTTCAAGGTGCGTTCCCGGGATTCCGGATTGATATTAGGGGCCGGGGCTTCCTCGATGACCTTCTGGTTCCGGCGCTGCATGGAGCAGTC
>JAWWAT010000172.1:0-6842 GCA_033721635.1 Marinobacter sp.
CGGATTGACCTATTGATCGGAGAATAACGTGAGCGGTATCCCTGTCGGAATCAGCACCTGCCTGCTGGGAAAGGAAGTTCGCCATGATGGCGGCCATAAGCATTCCCGTTACTGCACCCAGGTCCTCTCAAAGCACTTTGACTTCCGCTCCATCTGCCCGGAACTGGAAGCTGGCCTGGGCGTTCCGCGCCCTGCCATCCACCTGCGCGAGTATGGTGACGGTCTTCGCCTGATTGAGACCAAGGGCGCGGCGGACCATACCGATGCCATGCAGGGCTTTATCGACCAGATTATGCCCACCCTGGCTGACCTGCGCGGTTACATCCTGATGGCCAAGTCCCCCAGCTGTGGCATGGAGCGGATCAAGGTCCATAATGAGGATGGCAACGTGACCCGCCGCGATGGTCGGGGCATGTTTGCCGAGGCGCTGTTGCAAGCCTACCCGCTAATGCCGGTGGAGGAAGAAGGGCGTCTCAACGATGACATGATCCGGGAAAACTTCATCGAGCGGGTGTTTGCCTACGACGACTGGATGCAGAACGTGGCCGGCGAAAAACTTTCCGCCAAGGCGCTGATCGAGTTCCATACCCGCCACAAGTTTCAACTTCTGGCCCACTCTGAAAAAATCTACCGCCAGCTCGGCCCCATGCTGGGGGACCTGAAATCCGAGCCATTGGAAGACATTGCAGAACGCTATATTCAACAGTTCATGGAAGCCATGAGTAAGAAAGTGAGCCGAGGCTCTCACATGAACGCCATGCAGCACCTGATGGGCTACCTGAGGGACTCCATGGGTGATGAAGACCGCAAGGTGCTGATGGAGCAGATGGAAGCTTACCGTCGAGGCGAAGTGCCATTAGTGGTACCGATGACTCTGCTGCGCATGGCCCAGCGGCGGGAGCCAGTGGACTATCTGCATGCCCAGCAATATCTCACGCCTTACCCGGACGAGCTTGGCCTCAGAAACAACGTATAAACCCGGGCTCAGATGACATTCTCATCTGCCCCTAACTTCGCGAATTAAATCAGAAACCGTAGATAAGCGAGAGCGAGGTTTCCGTGTCGGTGTCCTCGGAGCCTGCGGGCGGATCCGACAGATGCTTGACCCGGAATGCCGCCTTCATGGAGAGATTACCCACCACGTTCGCCTGCAGGGACGTTTCCGATTCGGTCACCGTGTTGTTTTCATCCAGACCGATTTCCGTGCTCAGCTGCTGGCGGAACAGAGAGTTTTCCGACAGGGCGTAATCAAACTGGCCGGCCAGGCGAGTGATCGCCTCTTCCTCGGCATCTTCGCCCTCGGCATTGACCATTTGCAGCTTGTTGTAGCGGTAACCACCACCGATTGAAAGGTCCAGAAAGGAACGCTCGCCGGACTTCCACACCCTGTGTCCATAACCGGTGGTTACTGAGGATTCGAAATCGTAGCCAGAGAACCGATCATTCTCGTAGGAGCCGCGGAGAAACCAGTACTGATCCTCAGAAAATTTGTAATCGGTTTCCAGCGACGCCTGGTATTTCTCAGCGGTGGTCTGGTCGTCGGTCTCGGAATAATTGGTGCGGAATTCACCGGTGTTGCGCCAGGTTTCGACTTCATGGATCAGACCAAGACGACCCTTGATGTTGGTCTCTTCGGTATTACCCGAGGTAATCAACACCCCCAGCTCGGTTTCGCCCTTCCAGTTGTCACCCTCCTGCGCGCTGGCAAAGGGCGCGATAACAACTGCGGTAATGGCTACAGCCTGTCGTAAATCCATGAAGTCTCCTGTCGTCGTTGGTCAGGCGCCCTCGGTGTTCCTTGCCCTTTCGCCATCCAGACTTTTCCGGGCCTGACGCTCTCTTTCAGCCTTTTTCCGGGCCTTGCGCTCGGCAATGATGCGCGCGGCTTCTCCGCCCACGTGGGCTTCGCCACGCTCCTCCGCCAGACGCATCTGGCGTTCGCGCTCGGCAAACCGGGCTTTCTGCTCTTCGGTCAGCGAATCGATGCACTGATGGCAGCTCACACCCTGCTCATACTCGGGGCGCTGCTTGTCCTCTTCGGTAATCGGCCTTCGACAGGCATGACACTGATCGTAATCGCCACGCTCCAGCCGGTGGTTGACCGTTACCCGGTCATCAAAAACAAAGCACTCTCCGTGCCACAGGCTCTGCTCCTCGGGCACTTCCTCGAGGTACTTCAGGATGCCGCCCTTAAGGTGGTAGACCTCCTCGAACCCCTGCTCCTTGAGATAGGCAGTGGATTTCTCGCAGCGGATGCCCCCGGTACAGAACATCGCCACCTTCTTGTGCTTCGAAGGATCCAGGTTCTGCTTCACGTATTCCGGGAACTCCCGGAAGGTATCCGTGGCCGGATTGACGGCATTCTTGAAGGTGCCGATTTCCACCTCGTACTGGTTGCGGGTATCCACCAGTACCACCTCGGGGTCGGAAATCAGATCGTTCCACTCTTTGGGATCCACATACGTGCCGACAATACGCTTCGGATCGATGCCGTCCACACCCATGGTGACGATCTCTTTCTTGAGCTTCACTTTGGTGCGCTTGAACGGCTGAATGTCCACAAACGACTCTTTGTAATCGATTCCGTCGAACCGCTCGTCGCTGGCGATCCAGCTTTTCACAGCATCAATGCCTTCACGGCTGCCGGCGATGGTGCCGTTGATACCTTCGCGCGCCAGCAGCAACGTGCCGTGGACGTCTTTTTCAAGCATCAGATCCAGCAGGGGCTGGCGGAGGGATTTGTAATCATTCAGGACTGCGAACTTGTACAGTGCGCAGACAACAACGTTGTTGCTCATCATCTTCTCCTGCGGGCCGGACCGTAAATCCGGAGCATGGTTTGGGGTTCATCAAAGGCTGGGGCCTGAGAGGGCGCAAATTTTAACCAACTCAGGCTCACGATCAAGTGCGGGGTTACCCGGGGATCAAAGCGTCAGTCCGCCTCATTGGCCAACTCACGCTCAACCACGGCGGAAAGCTGGCCCCAACCCGGGCGAGTCAGACGAATGTTATCCACCAGAACCGTCGGTGTGCTGGTTACCCGAAGCTGCATGGCAACCTGGCGGCTCTGCTCGACAGCTTCCCGGTGCAGTTCTGTGGTCATACAACGGCGGAAGCGGCGTTCTTCAAGGCCCAGATCACCAGCGTAACGGGTGAAGGTGGCAACCGGATCGTTTGAGCCGCTCCATTCGGTCTGGGCATCGTACAGGCGATCGTGCATGGCCCAGTAGGCGTCCTGATCCCCGGCACAGCGTGCGGCCTGGGCAGCGGGCATGGCATTCTGGTGCTGCTGCAGCGGCAGATCAAAGTAGACGAAGCGAACCTTTCCAGCGTCCACGTATTGCTCTTTCAGCTGCTTACTGGCGGAGGAAAAGCTGCCACAGGCGGGGCACTGGTAATCGGCAAATTCGCGCACCACCACGGGGGCATCCTCGGGGCCGACGGAGACGCCGTACTGGTCCAGCTGCGCCGGGAATTCATCGGCATTGGGCGCGGCGACGGGCAGTTCGTCAGAGGTTGGCTCGGGTGCGGCGGTCAGGAAGAATACGCCGAGAAGCACTGCCGCCAGAACCAGCAAACCAATACCGGCATACAGCGGCTTGTTGGAATTTGCTTTTCGGGGAGTCGGTGCACCGGTTTCCTTGCGACGTTTTGCTTCACCCATGAAGGGGCTCCTTTTTGTGTTTCTGGTTTTCCGGAATTAATTAGCTCGCGACCGTTTTCAGAACCGGCCGGGCACGCTAAGATCCTTTATATCCTACAAAAGTTCCAACAAAAATTAAGGAATCCTCATGCCGTTGCCCGCTTCCCTGAAAGACTCTCTCTCACTGCCCCTGGTGGCCGCCCCCATGTTCCTGATCTCTGGCCCGGAACTGGCGCTTGCCTGCTGCAAGCAGGGCATCGTTGGCAGCTTCCCGGCCCTGAACCAGCGCACCAGCGAAGGCTTTGAAGACTGGCTAATCCAGATGAATGACGAGCTGGCCGCTTTCCGAAGCGCCAACCCGGGAGTTAAAACCGCACCTTACGCCGTGAACCTGATAGTGCACCGGACCAACCCGCGTTGGCAGGCAGACCTGGAACTGTGCGTTAAACACAAGGTGCCGATTATTATCACCTCACTGGGTGCCGCCAGCCAGGTGGTGGAGGCGGTGCACAGCTACGGTGGCGTGGTGTTTCATGACGTGACCAACCAGAAGCATGCCCGCAAGGCCGCGGAGGCGGGCGTTGATGGAATCATCGCCGTGGCGGCGGGTGCCGGTGGCCATGCGGGCACCATCAACCCGTTCGTTCTGGTTCATGAAATCCGGGAAGTTTTTGATGGCACGATTTTGCTCGCCGGCGGGTTGTCCCACGGTGAGGATCTGCTGGCGGCCCAGGCCCTGGGTGCAGACCTGGCCTACCTGGGCACCCGGTTTATCAACACCTTCGAGTCCCAGGCCGATGAGGCCTACCGCAACATGATCATTGAGGCGGTGTCTGGCGACATTATTCACACACCGGCGGTATCCGGTGTACCCGCCAGTTTTATGCGCCAGAGCCTCGAGGCGGCCGGCTTCCCAATGGACAAGCTGAATCAGGCCGGCGAAATCAATTACGGGGAAAAACTGAAGCCCATTGATGATGAAGCCAAGGCCTGGAAAACCGTATGGTCCGCAGGCCAGGGCGTCAGCCAGATCCACGACGTGCTGACCGTCCCGGACCTGGTGAGCCGACTGGCCGACGAATACAGAGGCGCCCGGGAGCGTCTGCTCTCATCAGGTTCCTAAACCTGGAACTGCGAGGCTTTGTCCTTCAGCGAGGTCAGTGTCCGGGCAATCTGGCCGCTGGCCTCATCAGAGCGTTCAATAGCTTCCACCGTCTGACGGGAAGAACCGGCAATATCGCTCACGCTCACGCTGACTTCACTGGCGTGCCGGCCCTGCTCTTCTGCTACTGATGAAATGGCCATGGCGCGGTCCTGGAGGCTGCTGAGCAATTGGTTGATCCGGTCGAAATGCTCGTCGGCACGACGGAACTCCGACGAGGACTCCGCAACCTGTCCAGACACCTCGCCAATAGCGCTGACAGCCTGCTTACTGCCCTTCTGAAGTCGTTCGATGATGGACTGGATTTCGGTGGTGGATTCCTGGGTGCGGCTCGCCAGTGTCCGCACCTCATCTGCCACCACGGCGAAGCCCCGGCCGGATTCGCCGGCGCGCGCAGCCTCGATGGCAGCATTGAGAGCCAGCAGATTGGTCTGCTCCGCGATGGCACCAATCACCGACAGCACCGATCCGATTTCCTTACTCTGATTGTCCAGCTGATTGACCGCTTCCACCGCCTGCTCAACGTTGCGAACCACCTGGTCCAGTCGGCTCCGAACTTCCCGGGAAATACCGGCGGTAGCCTCACTCTCGGAACTGACGTTGCTGACCGAGCCTGCGATGTCCTGAATATTCTCGGCAACCTCGGAGATGCTTTGGGACATGGCTTCCATGGTGCCAGACACCTCGGCTACTTCCTGTTCCTGACGGTTCACTGCGGCCACCGCACTGCGGCTGATGTCGCCCTGGGCCTGGGCCTGGCCGGCCGCCGATTCGGCGGACTCTTTAACGTCGGAGACCAGTTCCTGGATCCGGGCAATAAAGCGATTCACGCCCTGGGCCATTTCGGTTAGCTCATCCTTGCCTTTCATGGATACCCGCCGAGTGAGATCCGCCTCACCATCGGCGATGCTCCAGATCGCCGAGCTTAAACGGAACACGCGAGGCAGCAGGCCTCCGCCAAGTACCAGTGCAACCAACAGAATCAGAACCACCACGGAACCGATGGCAAGCACAGTGAGGTTGGCCGATAGGCTGGAAGCCTCGGTATTCAGCGCTTCCACGGTGTTCTGGATTCTGGAGCGTGTATCGGAGTCCATACTGGCGAGCTGCTGCTGCAGGCGCTGGTTAACCTGCTCGGTTTCGGCCTCCAGGGTATCGCGAAGGGCATCAATGCTGCCGGTGATCGTGGCACTGAATTCTTCTTCCAGAGCGGCCAGGTCCCGGTTAATGCCTTCTAGTGACAATCCCAATTTCAACTGGCCAATGGCAGAACCCTGGGGTGCAATATCAGCGGTAATGATGACCACGTTGGGGTCACGACTTGCCGCATCCAGGACCTTGTTTGCCGCACCACGGCCTTCCCCCTGCTCCATTAAGGTGCGTACACGGTCGTCGGTGCGATCCACATAGCGGGTCAATCGATCACCGTACTGGTCGTAGTAGACGGCGAACAGAACCGATTCCCGTGCGTCGGCCAGCTCTACGAGGTCGGTCAGGCGGGGTACATCCCGATCCCAGATCAGCGGAGCAGCGACGGCAGCCAGCACATCGGCCAGGCCCTGGGCTTCGGCCATGACGGCGGTGCGAACGTTGCCGGCAACGCGTTCCTGTTGGGCGGTTTGCTGGCGGGTGAGCTCGCCGGAGAGTTCATCGGTTGTCTTCTGCCGCATGGTCTCCAGGCGGGTTCTGACATCCTCGCGGGTGTCTCCGAAAGAGGCGCTGACCTGCTGGCTGCTGGCCTCAAGGGCAGAACCTGCGGTGTTAACCAGGCGCTCAACCTGACTGGAAATCAGCCACTGACTGACCAGAACCTGAACCAGACCGGCAACTACCAGAACAATGAAAACCGGTCGGAGAAGGCGGCTTGAAATCAGCCGCCTGATAAAACTGAGTGACATACGGACTCCGCGAGCATGTGTGGTTCATGCATCCTGCACAGTCGGTAACAGCGTCCCTGCCATGCGTTTCCGTATGTATAGCAAAACCCGGGCCTGAATAGGGCGCTTTTATGTACGGGTTTTGTAGTTAATCGTCATC
>JAWWAT010000173.1:0-6835 GCA_033721635.1 Marinobacter sp.
GAAGCAGAACGCACCGAAATTGAAGCCGCGGCTTTCCGGCGCCTGGTCAAACACCTGCGCGAAAACACCGATGTGCAGAACATCGACCTGATGAACCTGGCGGGTTTCTGCCGAAACTGCCTGTCGAAATGGTATCGGGCAGAAGCGGATGAGCGGGGCTTCGAGATTTCTGATCCCCAGGCCCGGGAAGAGATTTATGGCATGCCCTATGAGGACTGGAAGTCGCTCTATCAAACCGGCCCCAAGCAGGACCACAAATAATGAGCGTAAACGATGCCGTAAGGATTCACCTGGCATCCCTGGACGCTGGCCACACCAGCTTCAAAGATTCCCTTGACCTGATCGAACAGCACTTTGAGTACCAGCCGTGCGGCTTTCGCAACGGCCCGCTGGTGAATGCAGAGGGCGAGAATGCCGGGTCCTGCCGCATCTTTGGGCTGGGCCAGTACTGCAACCTGAGCGAAGTGGACACGCTCAAACTTTTTGCCGAGCACTATCAGCAGGTTCTGGACGACCCGACGGGCGAAAGCCATGGCAACATCCGCCAGTTCATCAGCACCGGATGGTCAGGCATCCGATTCGAAGGCGTGCCGCTCCGGCAGCGCCCAAACCCAACCGACAACGTGACCAGGGAAGAGACTCCTTCATGAGCGATACCGCCACCTCCGGGGTAAAACAGGGTTTTCAGCTAAAAAGCGCCAGCGTGTCCATGACAGCCCTGGAGCTCTACTATTTTGACGATGGCGAGTTCGAAGACGTGCTACGGGACAAGATCAACCAGGCACCCGGGTTCTTCAAGGACATTCCGCTCATCATCAGTCTGGAGAAATACCAGGGGCTGGACAGTGAACTGGATTTCTTCAAGATCATCGGTACCTGTCGGCGCAATAACATCCACGTCATTGGCGTTCGCGGTGGTACCGACGACCAGCGTCGGCTCGCCCGGGGCGCCGCACTGGCACTGCTGCCGGGGAACGGCCAGCGGGACCGCACCCATGAAGCCGAACAGGCGGCCGCGGACGAAGCGGAAGCGGCAGTTGTTGCGGCCTCGACAAACGCTGCCGGTGACCCACCTCCGGCCAAAATCATCTCCCAGCCGGTGCGGTCAGGCCAACAGATCCACGCTCCGGAAGGTGACCTGGTTATTCTGGCGCCGGTACAGGCAGGCGCCGAAGTGCTGGCGGCAGGTAACATCCATGTTTACGGCCCACTGCGGGGCCGGGCGCTGGCCGGCATCCATGGTGCAGAGTCCGCACGAATTTTCTGCCAATCCCTCGAGGCGGAGCTTGTGTCCATCGCGGGACACTATAAAATCTCCGAAGATCTTCAGGACAATGGCTGGAAAAGCGCTGTGCAAATCCAGCTCAGGGACGACCTGCTGGTGGTAACGCCACTGGACAAGGCCTGATATTGGAGCTGAATACAATAACTTGACCGGATAATTCGGCAGACACGACGAATCCACCGAGAAACAGGAACAGAACCTTGGCTAGAATCATTGTCGTTACCTCAGGAAAGGGCGGCGTTGGCAAAACCACCACCAGCGCCTCGATCAGCACCGGCCTTGCCAAACGGGGCCACAAGACAGTAGTCATCGATTTTGACGTGGGTCTGCGCAATCTGGACCTGATCATGAACTGCGAGCGTCGTGTGGTCTACGACTTCGTCAACGTGATCCAGGGCGAAGCAACCCTGAACCAGGCCCTGATCCGCGACAAGCGGGTCGATACCCTCTACATCCTGCCGGCCTCCCAGACCCGGGAAAAGGAAGCACTGACCAAAGATGGCGTCGAGAAGGTCATCAACGAGCTTTCCGAGACCTTCGATTACATCGTCTGCGACTCCCCCGCCGGCATTGAGCATGGCGCGCTGATGGCGCTGTATTACGCCGATGAGGCGATTGTGGTCACCAATCCCGAGGTGTCCTCGGTCCGGGATTCCGACCGCATTCTGGGCATTCTGCAGAGCAAGTCCCGCCGTGCCGAAATGGGCCAGGATCCGGTCAAGGAACACCTGCTTCTGACCCGCTACAACCCGGCCAGGGTTGAAAAGGGCGAGATGCTGTCCGTGGCAGACGTAGAAGAGATCCTTGCGATCCCACTTCTGGGTGTCATCCCGGAAAGCCAGATTGTACTGAATGCGTCGAACCAGGGTCTGCCCGTCATCCTCGAAGAGGACAGCGATGCCGGCCAGGCCTATGAAGACGCAGTCGCACGCTTGCTGGGCGAGGAACGGGAGCACCGCTTCATGACCGCCCAGAAGAAGGGTTTCTTCTCACGGATGTTCAAGGGGGGCTAAGGGATGAGTTTCCTCGATTACTTCAAGGGTAAAAAGAAGAACACCGCCAGCGTGGCCAAAGAGCGCCTGCAGATCATCGTGGCTCACGAGCGCGGCCAGCGCGAGCAGCCGGATTACCTGCCCCAGCTTCAGCAGGAGCTGCTCGAGGTCATCCGCAAGTACGTTCAGATCAGCGACGACATGGTTCAGGTGGAAGTGGACCGCAACGAAAGTTGTTCGGTTCTGGAACTGAACGTCACGTTGCCCGAGCGATAAAGCTTTGGATCTGGCCTGTTCCCCGCGGGACAGGCCATCTCTTACCATCTCGCAAAGTGGTCTTCCATCAGGCCCCGCAGACCTTTGACCTCGATTTTCCTTCCAGCCTCATCCGTCACCGTTCCATTGAACGTGCCCACGTACTGCCGGAAGTTGGACGCCAACACCCAGGCATCCAGTTTCTCTTTGCGCACGCCGGCCGGAACAAAATGCAGATCGACCCGACCATCCTCTGTGGTCACATGCCAGTCACTGCCCGGCTGATAGCGATCAAAACGGAACTGTGCTGCCCCCAGTTTGTGGCAGACACCATCCAGCCAAAGCGCGTTTTCTGTCATACCGGTTTCATTGACTCCGGCTGCGAGGTTCAGTCCCAGAGATCGGTTATCCGGAAGCTGACCCGCTAGACAAGCCCAGTTCCAGGCCGTTTCCCGGCGCATGAAGCCACAACTCCAGTCCACGGTGCCCCGGGTCTGCTCGTCGCAGCGCCAGATACGATGATCCCAGCGCACTTCCCCTTCCACCGGCAAGCCCGCCGACTTGCGGGTAAACACCCAGCCATTGTAACCGGCCGGACACACCAGCCGGAGCGGATCCCGATCCTCATTCAGGGTAAGCTCGATACGGATATCACCGGGGGCAGACACCGTAATCGTCCGGCCATCAGCCGTTGGCGCGATTCGCACGTCTACCTCGCCTTTGCTGAACGTTGCCACGCCTTCCTCAGGCAGTGGTTCGATGCGGGTTTGCCTGGCCAGTGGCTGAAGGAACGATTGTTCCATCATCTGGCCGGTCTCGAAATCGTAAATGTAGAAGAACCCGCTTCCGAGCAGTTTCAGATCCACCACCGCCAGGCCAAACACCCATCCCGGGCCCATGGCGCTGACAAACTGGAACTGGTTGAAGCGCCAGCGCCTGGCCAGCCGTGAGCGGGGGCGATCCATCACCGTGCGAAGGTCATAGTCCAGATAGTTAATCTCGTTGACCGGTTCATCCAGCACCCCGGGAACTATCTGCCCTTTGCCGTTGATCAGCTTTTCCATGGTCATTGTCGTCGTCAGATCAGGCCAATTCGGTGAATCGTATCAGCGGGTCGCTACCTGGTTCACAATCCACTGTTTCTGTGGCCATGCCAGTAAAAGCCTCATGCTAGACTCGGCCGACCATCTGCAAGGAAGTGTACCCTATGAGGAAGAGCATAGCCCATGGCATTACGGGCTGGGCCTCGGTCATCAGCGGGCTGGTCTGTGCACTGCTGGTATTTGCCGTTGCCGCCAGCGCCCGGGCTGAACTGCCCAATGAAACCAGCGAGGAATGGACACTGCGAAAGGAAGCCGATCATATCCGGGTGTATACCATCGAGCAGCCTGACTCCAGCTTCAAGGCCTTCAAGGCCGTGGCGGTTCTCGATGCACCCATCGAAAACCTGATGGCCGTCATGGCCAATCCCGGCTCCTGTGTTGAGTGGGTGCACAACTGTTCTGAATCCTATGCCTTCGGCAATGGCGAGTTCCATGATCGGTTTGCCTATTCGGTGAACGACATGCCCTGGCCGGTGACCGACCGGGACTATGTTCTGCGCATCCGGACACGGGGGAACCAGGCTTCCGGTGAGATAGTCATGGATCTGAACGCCATGCCCGATCAGCGTGCGGAGAGCAGCAGCCGGGTCAGGGTCGACCGGTCCGACACCCTGTACCGGTTCACTCCGGAAGGGGACAAGACCAGGATGGTCTGGGTCCAGCACACGGATCCCAATGGCTCACTGCCGGGATGGTTGGTGAACTCGCTGCTGGTGGATATTCCGGTGCGCTCCATGGAGGAGTTGGAGCGCGTTGCCAACCGGGACAAGTATCGAGGCTATCAACTGGTCTACGATGAGGATGGCCAACTCATTGGCGTCAGTCCGCCTGCTCCCTGAATCGTCAGACCTGTGAGGGGATGACGCGCAAGGGATCACGCGCTAAGCTTTCGGAAAGGACTTTATAAGGCAGCCCAGATCAATGACCGTTCTCGCATACGAGATCATGACTCCCAGCATTAAGGCCGTTCCCCAATCCTGGACCATGGACCGCCTGGCACGCTTCCTCACCGACAACGAAATAACCGGCAGCCCCGTCACCGACGACGACGGTGAGATTGTCGGTATTGCCACTCTAAAAGACATCACCGAATTCCGTTGGAACGCCACTCGCTCCGATGCCGACAGGCATCTGACCCCGGAGGAACGCGAGGAAGCCCGTCGTCTGCGGATGGTGATTTTTGAAGAAATGGGGAAGGTGCCGGTAGAAGTTCGCGACATCATGACGCCCATCGTTTTATCGGTTGACGAAAAGACGCCGGTGCGCGACATTGCCAATATCATGATGCGCGAGCACCTGCACCGGATCTTTGTCACAAGCGATTCAAAAATTACCGGCATCATAACGACTTACGATATGCTGAAAGTGATCTCGGATGAGGAACTCACGCAACGCTGCGCCGATAACGACTGAGCCACCAGAGAGGTAGCGCCACCTATGCCCAGAGCACCGCAAGCTCGCCGAAAGATGTACGTCCTCGACACCAACGTCCTGATCCACGACCCGAACGCCCTCCTCAACTTTGAAGAACACGATGTCATCATCCCGATGACAGTCCTCGAAGAACTCGACAGCCTCAAATCCGGCAAGCAGGCCGTGGCCGCTGACTGCCGCCAGGCCATTCGCAACATCGACAAGCTGTTGGGGGATGCGAGCCCGAAGGTGATCGAGAAGGGCGTCCCTATTGTACGTGGCAAGAAGGCCGAGCCCCTGGGCAGTCTCTCGATCCTGATGAGCACCGGTGACAGCGGCAACCACTCGCTGCCCGAGCACCTGAACGACAACAAGATTATCAATACCCTGGCGGCCCTGCAGAACCGTCACAAGTCCCGGGATATTATCCTGGTGTCCAAGGACATCAACATGCGCCTGAAAGCGCGGGGCTTCGGGGTGGAGGCGCAGGATTACCACAACGACCAGTTGCTTGATGACATCGATCTTCTGCCCAAGGGCTATCGGGAATTCCCCAATTCTTTCTGGGACACCATCGAAAAAGTGGAAACGGTTCAGCGGGAAGGCTCGACCGAACATATCCTGAAACGGGATGGCGAGCTGGCGAAGCTGAACATCAACGAATTTGTTATCGATGAAATGGGCTTCGTCGGCAAGGTGGTGGATATCACCGACACCCAGCTGGTTATCAAGGACCTGCACCAGCACGACCTGATGAACGAGGAAGTCTGGGGCCTGGTGCCCCGGGACATCTACCAGGCCATGGCGTTGAACCTGCTCCTGGACCCGGACATCCATCTGGTCAACCTCACCGGTTCCGCCGGGTCGGGCAAAACCATCCTGGCCCTGGCCGCCTGCATCGAGATGACCGTGGCCAGCAAGCTCTATAAGCGCATCATCGCCACCCGCTCAACCCAGGGGCTGGACGAAGACATCGGGTTCCTGCCCGGCACCGAGGCTGAAAAAATGGAACCCTGGCTGGGCGCCATCGTCGACAACCTCGAAGCACTCCATGAAGACGACGAGAACATGACCGCGAGCGTTGACTATATCCTCAGCAAGGTGCCCCTGCACTTCAAGTCCATGAACTATATTCGGGGCCGCAGCTTTCAACACAGCCTGATCATCATCGATGAATCCCAGAACCTGACACCACACCAGATCAAGACCATCATTACCCGGGCCGGTAACGGCTCAAAGGTGATCTGCCTGGGCAACCTCGCCCAGATCGACACCCCTTACCTCAGCGCACTGAGCTCGGGCCTTACCTACATGACCGAGCGGTTCAAGCGCTTCCGCCACGGCGCCCATATTCATCTGCAGGGAGTTCCGCGTTCGCTGCTGGCAGAGTTTGCCGAGGCCAATCTCTAACACTCGCGAGCTGCCAAACGGCAAAAAAAGAGGGCAGAACCCGCGTTCTGCCCTCTTTTCATTCTGAATGTCAAAACAGCTCTAAACCCGGTAGCGGCTCACCTGATCCGACATATCGGAAGCCAGATCCCTCAGCCGTTGGGTGGCATCTCCTGCGCGACGTGTTCCCTGCGATGTCTGCTCGGTAATGGCAACAATTTCATGCACGTTCTGGTTTATGGTTTCAGAAACACTGGTCTGTTCTTCCGCAGCGCTGGCAATCTGGGTATTCATATCCGTGATCGTTGCCACCGCCTGACCAATACGCTGAAGCGCCTCGTTCACCTGGCGGGTTTCTTCAACGGTTGCCTCACTGCGCTCACTGATTGAACCAATCA
>JAWWAT010000174.1:0-6784 GCA_033721635.1 Marinobacter sp.
AGCCCTTTTTTTGTTTTTGGGGCCGGTAAATTGATAACGGAGAAGGCAAAACTTGTCAGCCAAGCTTAAGCAACTGGAAGACATTCTTCAGCCTGTAGTGGAAGGTCTGGGGTATGAGTTCTGGGGCATTGAATTCCGCTCCCAGGGCCATCATTCCCTGTTGCGGGTATTTATTGACGATGCCGAGAACGGCATCGGAATCGACGACTGCGAGAAAGTCAGTCGTCAGATCAGCGGCGTGATGGATGTGGAAGATCCCATCCAGACCGAGTACACACTGGAGGTCTCATCCCCGGGGATGGATCGCCCGCTGTTTCGTCTAGAGCAATACGAGGCCTTTGTTGGTCACCAGGTTCAGATTCGTCTCCGGATGGCATTTGAGGGTCGCCGGAAGTTTCAGGGGCTGATCAAGGGCGTTGAAGGTGATGATGTGGTTGTGGTCGTTGATGATCACGAGTATCTGCTGCCATTCGACAGCATTGAAAAAGCCCACATCGTGCCGGTATTTGAATGAACGATTTGAATAAAGTCCGTGGACGCACAGTTGATTTTAAGGGCAGGGCAATCCAATGAGTAAAGAGATCTTGCTGGTGGTTGAATCCGTCTCGAACGAGAAAGGTGTCGAGAAGGATGTCATTTTTGAGGCGATCGAACTGGCACTGGCCACCGCTGCCAAAAAGCGCTTTGAAGACGAGGAAGCGGATATCCGGGTATCGATCGACCGGAAAACCGGCGACTACGAAACCTTCCGCCGTTGGTTGGTGGTGGATAATGACGCGGTTCCTGCGCTTGGCACAGAGCTCACTCTGCAGGAGGCGGAGGAAATCGATCCGGCCCTGAAGCCTGGTGATATCCACGAGGAGAAAATCGAATCCGAGGCCTTTGGCCGGATCGGCGCCCAGGCGGCCAAGCAGATTATCTTCCAGAAAGTGCGCGAAGCTGAGCGCATGAAGATTGTCGACAGCTACCGCGACCGCGTTGGCGAACTTGTTTCGGGCACGGTCAAGAAGGTGACTCGAGATAATGTCATTGTGGATCTGGGTGCCAATGCTGAAGCCCTGCTGCCACGTGAATTCCTGATCCCGCGCGAGACGTTCCGCATGGGTGACCGGGTGCGTTCGCTGCTGCTGGAGATCCGAACCGATCATCGCGGCCCGCAGTTGATCCTCAGTCGTACGTCGCCGCAGATGCTGATTGAGCTGTTCCGCATCGAGGTGCCTGAAATTGCGGAAGATCTGATTGAGATCCGTGGCGCCGCAAGAGATCCCGGCTCCCGGGCCAAGATTGCGGTTAAGACCAACGATCGCCGTATCGACCCGGTTGGCGCCTGTGTTGGTATGCGTGGCTCCCGGGTTCAGGCCGTCTCGAACGAGTTGGGCGGCGAGCGCGTTGATATCGTGCTCTGGGACGACAACCCGGCCCAGCTGGTGATCAACGCCATGGCGCCTGCAGAAGTGGCGTCCATCGTGATGGATGAAGACCGGCACACCATGGAAGTGGCTGTGGCGGAAGATAACCTGGCACAGGCAATCGGTCGCAATGGCCAGAACGTTCGCCTGGCCACGGATCTGACAGGCTGGACCCTGAACGTGATGACCGAGGAAGAAGCCGGTGAGCGTCAGGAACAGGAGTACAGCCGGCTTGTCGAGCATTTCACCAGCAATCTGGACGTTGATGAAGAATTCGCCAGTGTGCTGATTGAGGAAGGCTTTACCTCCATCGAAGAGGTGGCCTATGTGCCAATGGAAGAGATGCTGGCGATCGAAGGCTTTGACGAGGAAACCGTCACCGAGCTGCGCCGTCGCGCCAAGGACGTCCTGCTGAACCAGGCCCTGGCAAGCGAGGAAGCGCTCGAGGGTGCTGAGCCGGCAGATGATCTTCTGGGTATGGACGGCATGGACCGTAGCCTGGCCTTCAAACTGGCCGGCATGGGCGTGCGCACCATGGAAGATCTGGCAGAGCAGTCGGTTGGCGACCTGCTTGAGATTGAAGGTATGGATGAAGAGCGTGCCGGTCAGCTAATCATGACGGCACGTGCCCCCTGGTTTGAAGACCAGGCTTAATTCGGGAGGAGGACCAGTATGGCTGAAGTAACGGTAAAACAACTGGCCGAAGATGTAGGCGCTCCCGTGGATCGTTTGCTGAAGCAGATTGTGGAAGCTGGCCTGAAAGCCCGCTCCGAGAATGATTCTGTCTCCAGCGATGAGAAGCAGCAGTTGCTGGCCTATTTGAGAAAAACTCACGGTGAGGCTGACGCCGAGCCGCGGAAGATTACCCTGAAGCGTAAGACCACCACCACGCTCAAGGCCGGCAAGGCAAAAACCGTCAATGTTGAGGTTCGCAAGCGCCGTACCTACATCAAACGGGCTGAATTGCAGCCTGAGGCTGAAGCGCCGAAACCGGAAGAGCCGGTAGCTGAACAGCAGCCGGAGCAACCACCGGTGGAAGAAGCTCCAAAGGTGGCCGCCGAGCAGGCACCGCAGCCGGAGGCAGAGAAGCCGGTCGAGGCAGCAACGTCCGAGCAGCCGGAACAGGCAGATAAGGCCGAGCCGAAGAAAGAGCCCGAGCCTGAGCCCGAGCCGGTTCCCGCTCCGGAAGACATGCCGATGCCGCCGCCCGAGGGCGAAGGCAAGGATCGGAAGCCGAAGAAAAAGAAAGAGAAAGTTCGCGAGCGAGGCGACGAGATCGAGGAAGGCAAGCCCAAGAAGAAGCAGGCTGGCCATCGAGGTCCTCGCAGTCGTCCGGTGGAAGAGCCGCTGGTTATTTCCGAGGACGAGGAAGAGACCACGCTGCGTAAGCCGCTGCGTGCGAAAAAGAAACCCAAAGAGAAGCGTCATGGCTTCGAGAGGCCGACCAAACCAATGGTCAGAGAAGTAGAGATTCCGGAAACGATTTCTGTCGGTGACCTTGCCCAGCGAATGGCGGTCAAGTCGGCGGATGTCATCAAGACCCTGATGGGCATGGGCGTCATGGCCACCATCAACCAGGCACTGGACCAGGAAACGGCGGTTCTGGTGACCGAGGAGCTGGGTCATAAAGCCAAGACTGTTAGTGAAGATGCATTCGAGGAAGAGGTTCTGAGCGAATTCTCCTTCGAGGGTGGCGAAAAGACCAAGCGTGCTCCAGTTGTGAGCGTGATGGGTCACGTTGACCATGGTAAGACCTCCCTTCTCGACTACATCCGTCGTACCAAGGTGGCCTCCGGTGAATCCGGCGGTATTACCCAGCATATTGGTGCCTACCATGTAGAGACCGATCACGGCATGGTGTCATTCCTGGATACGCCGGGCCACGCGGCCTTTACCGCCATGCGTGCCCGCGGTGCTCAGTGCACAGACATCGTTGTTCTGGTGGTTGCCGCCGACGATGGCGTAATGCCCCAGACCAAGGAAGCCGTTCAGCACGCGCGCTCCGCCGGTGTGCCGATCGTTGTTGCGATCAACAAGATGGATAAAGAAGAAGCCGATCCAGATCGCGTCAAGACCGAACTGGCCGGTATGGAAGTCATCCCGGAAGACTGGGGCGGTGACGTCCAGTTTGTGCCGGTTTCGGCTCACACCGGTGAAGGTATTGAGGACCTGCTGGAAGCGCTGTTGCTTCAGGCGGAAGTACTGGAGCTCGAAGCGGCAACTGATGCACCTGCCAAGGGTGTGGTTGTTGAATCCAGCCTTGAGCGTGGCCGTGGGTCCGTGGCGACCGTACTGGTTCAGAACGGTACCCTGCGTCAGGGCGACATGGTTGTAGCCGGTTCCTACTTCGGTAAGGTCCGGGCCATGACCGATGAAGCCGGCAAGCAGGTCAAGGAAGCAGGCCCGTCGATTCCGGTCGAGATCCTGGGTCTGAACGGTACACCGGATGCTGGTGACGAGTTCTTCGCCGTTGCCGACGAGAAAAAGGCCAAAGAACTGGCCGAATTCCGTCAGACTCGGGAGCGTGAGCAGCGTCTCCAGCGCCAGCAGGCTGCGAAACTTGAGAACCTGTTCGAGAACATGGGCAAGGACGAGGTCAAAACCCTCAATGTCGTGCTCAAGACCGACGTTCGCGGTTCGCTCGAAGCCATCACCAAGGCCCTGCAGGACCTCGGTAACGATGAGGTCCAGGTTAAGATCGTATCGTCCGGTGTTGGCGGTATCGCCGAGACCGACGTTAGCCTGGCCATGGCCACCAATGCGGTTATCTTCGGCTTCAACGTGCGTGCGGACAGTGCGTCCAAGCGCCTGGTTGAGCAGGAAGGTCTGGACCTGCGCTACTACAGCATCATCTACAACCTGATTGATGATGTGAAAGCTGCTCTGACCGGCATGTTGGCTCCGGAATTCCGCGAAGACATCGTCGGTATCGCCGACGTTCGCGATGTGTTCCGTTCACCGAAGTTTGGTCAGGTGGCCGGTTGTATGGTTACTGAAGGTACCGTTTACCGTAACAAGCCGATCCGGGTTCTGCGGGACAACGTGGTTATCTTTGAAGGCGAGCTGGAATCCCTGCGCCGCTTCAAGGACGACGTGCCTGAAGTCCGTAACGGCATGGAATGCGGTATTGGCGTTAAGGGTTACGATGTAAAAGTCGGCGACCAGATCGAGGTCTTTGATCGCGTCCGGGTCGAGCGCAAGCTTGAGTCCACCGGCGCCTGATGCGTCCGATTTTGAAGGAAACCTGATGCCAAGAGAGTTCAGTCGTATTGATCGCATCGGCGATCAGATGCAACGGGAACTGGCCCAGCTCATCCAGCGGGAGGTCAAAGACCCGCGGGTGGGCATGGTCACGGTAAACGCGGTCAAGGTAAGTCGTGACCTTGGCTACGCCGATATTTATGTGTCCCTCCTTTCCACCGAGGAACTGACGGAGGAGTCTCCGGAGGTCAAGGAATCGATTGGGGTGCTTAACAAGGCCTCGGGCTTTTTGCGGGGCCAGGTGGGCCGCGCGATGAAGCTGAGGGTGGTACCTCAGCTGCGGTTCCACTTCGACACGCTGCAGGGTTACAGCCGCAAAATGGATAGCCTCATTCGCGAAGCGGTTGGCGACAAGCCAGCTGTGGACCGTAATGAAGACGAAGATCAGGACGATCCGGAGCGTAACGCTTGAGTCGCAGACGCAAAGGCCGTGACGTTAACGGTATTCTGGTTATCGACAAGCCCATCGGAGTCACGTCCAACGGTATTCTGCAGCAGGTCAAGCGCCTGTTCGGGGCCGCCAAGGCGGGCCACACCGGTGCTCTTGATCCTCTGGCTACTGGCGTGCTGCCGCTGTGCTTTGGTGAGGCTACCAAGTTCTCGCAGATGATGCTCGATAGCGACAAAGCCTATATCGCTACCGCACGGCTCGGGATCCGGACCGAAACCGGTGACAGTGAAGGCGCCGTTGTTGCCGAGAAGCCGGTTCCTGCTGGCCTGACTGCGGAAGTGCTGGAGTCGGTACTGGACGGCTTCCGGGGTGATATCCAGCAGGTCCCCTCCATGTATTCGGCGCTCAAACACAAGGGGCGCCCGCTCTACGAATATGCCCGCGAAGGTATTGAGGTGGAACGTCCGGCAAGGCCGGTCACCATTTACGAACTGACGCTCCTGGATGTTCGCGAAAATGAACTGGACATCGCGGTCAGTTGCACCAAGGGTACGTATATTCGCTCACTGGTTGAGGATATTGGTGAAGCCCTGGGCTGCGGTGCCCATGTAACGGCATTGCGCCGCACCATGGCATCGGGGTTTACCCTGGCCAGCGCCCATGCCGTGACTGATCTTGAGGCGATGCGGGAACGGGGTGAAAGCCTTGATGGTCTGCTCGTGGCACCGGATGCCGCGCTGTCCATGTTCCCCGAGCACCGTCTGGCGGGGCAGGCGCTGGTATCGATCTTGAACGGACAACCGGTTAGAATACCGGGTCAGGCTTACGAAGGGTTTGTGCGTCTCTATGCGAGCGAGAGCGCGAACGAAAGCTTCGTGGGGCTGGCAGAAGCATTCCCGGAAGGCGAGCAGACCAATCTGGTCCCCCGCCGACTGGTGAAGAGCAGCGGCAAGCGTTAGATGCGCCGCTGTCTAGCCGGGCTGTAGAGATGCGCGGTTCGGCCGTATTCGAAAGCATCGCAAACAATGAGGTGAGTTATGGCACTTTCTGCCAACGAGAAAGCACAGATCGTTAAGGATTTTCAGCAAGGTGATGGCGATACCGGTTCCCCTGAGGTTCAGGTAGCTCTGCTGAGCGCCAACATCAACAAGCTGCAGGATCACTTCAAGGCCAACAAGCAGGATCACCATTCCCGCCGTGGCCTGATCCGGATGGTTAACCAGCGTCGTAAGCTGCTGGACTACCTCAAGCGCAAGAACGCCGACCGTTACCTGGAGCTCATCCAGCGTCTGGGTCTGCGTCGCTAATCCGGGTCTCTACGACCTGAGGGCTGCGCCGGCTTGTTCGGTGGCAGCCGTCGACCAGCAGGCCCATTGTGGGGTCTGCTGGTTGTGTTTTTCTCCCGCTGCAGTTGGATTGTCTGTGTGTTCGAAGGATTCCCTGTCGTAATGGAAAGCCGAAATTGATAGCAGGTTGTTGAAAAGCCCGGGCCCGGCGGCCTTTTAACCTTCCGCCACCCAGACCGGGGTTTTGCAACAGCCTGTTAGCTTTCAGACGGGTCGCTCTTCAGACCACAGCGCATCATCTGCAGAACTATGGTTCCGAGCGCAGGGGCGTTTGGGACGAATCAATCTGGAACAGATAGATCAGGAGTTTTTCGTGGATCTGAAACCTTTCAAGAAATCATTCGAGCTTGGCGGCAAGACCGTCACTCTGGAAACCG
>JAWWAT010000175.1:0-6775 GCA_033721635.1 Marinobacter sp.
AAGCCCTGGGTATGATCTCGGTTCAGGTGGCAGCGTCGGCGCCAGCACAGTCCACCGGATCCAGCAGCGCTGCGACTCAGGAGTCGGCTTCTTCCGCGGCGGAAACCTCGGCCCCGGAGCCTGAGCAGGATGACGCCATTGAAGAAGAGGAAGACGGCGGCTGGTCGCTCTGGTAATCGGAGTTGCCTGAACAAAAAAGCCCGGCGAGATGTCCCGCCGGGCTTTTTTGTTGGTTCAGGGGCTGAATGATCAGTCGAGTTTTTCGAGATCCCGAACGGCACCTTTGTCGGCACTCGTGGCCAGTAGCGCATAGGCTTTCAGAGCGGCAGACACCTTGCGGTCCCGGGGCAGTTCCGGTTTCCAGCCCTTGGCATCCCGGGCTTCCCGGCGCCGATCCAGTTCGTGTTGGTCCAGCTCCACGTTGATCGTCCGGTTGGGAATGTCGATAAGGATGGTATCGCCATTCTCGATCAGACCAATGGCTCCACCGGCGGCAGCTTCCGGCGACGCGTGGCCGATGGAAAGGCCCGAGGTGCCGCCAGAGAAGCGACCGTCTGTCAGCAGTGCGCAGTCCTTTCCCAGGCCCTTGGATTTCAGGTAGCTGGTCGGGTACAGCATTTCTTGCATGCCCGGGCCGCCACGGGGGCCCTCATACCGGATGATCACAACCTCGCCCGGTTTGACCTCGTCTGCGAGAATTCCGGCAACAGCGGAATCCTGACTCTCGAACACCCGTGCCTTGCCCTCGAACACATAGATACTTTCGTCCACCCCAGCGGTCTTGACCACGCAGCCGTCCAGGGCAATATTGCCGTAGAGAACTGCCAGGCCGCCCTCGGAGCTGTAGGCGTTCTCAACCGAGCGGATGCAGCCGGTTTCCCGGTCGCCGTCGAGGGTTGGCCAGCGGGTGCTCTGGGAGAAGGCTGTTTGGGTGGGAATGCCGGCAGGCCCGGCTTTGTAGAATTCGACCACTTCAGTGGTCGGCGACCTCATTATATCCCAGGTTTCCAGGGCTTCTCTCATGGTCTTGCTGTGCACCGTGGGAAGATCGGTGTTGATCAACCCGCCCCGCTCCAGCTCACCGAGAATACCCATGATGCCGCCGGCCCGATGGACATCTTCCATATGATATTTGGGCGAGTTGGGCGCCACTTTGCAGAGCTGCGGGACCCGGCGGGACAGCTGGTCGATTTCGCTCAGGGTAAACGGCACACCGCCTTCCTGCGCAGCCGCCAGCAAGTGGAGGATGGTGTTGGTTGAGCCGCCCATGGCGATGTCCATGACCATGGCGTTTTCAAAGGCCGCCATGGAGGCGATGCTCAAAGGCAGTACGCTGGCGTCGTCTTCCTCGTAATAGCGCCGCGCATTCTCCACAATCTGTCGACCGGCCTTAAGGAACAGTTGCTCCCGGTCAGCGTGGGTGGCCAGCAGTGAGCCGTTGCCCGGCAGCGCCAGGCCGATGGCTTCGGTCAGACAGTTCATGGAGTTCGCGGTGAACATGCCGGAACATGAGCCGCAGGTTGGGCAAGCGCTGCGCTCGTATTCTTCCACCTGTTCATCGGAGGCGTTGGGGTCTGCGGCAATGACCATGGCATCCACGAGGTCCAGCTTGTGTTCGGACAGCTTGGTCTTGCCTGCCTCCATGGGCCCGCCGGATACGAAAACGGTGGGGATGTTGAGGCGCATGGCGGCCATCAGCATGCCCGGGGTGATCTTGTCGCAGTTGGAAATACACACAAGCGCATCGGCACAGTGGGCATTGACCATGTACTCTACGGAGTCGGCGATGATCTCCCGGGATGGCAGGGAGTACAGCATGCCGTCATGCCCCATGGCGATGCCATCGTCCACCGCGATGGTATTGAATTCCTTGGCAACGCCTCCGGAGGCTTCAATTTCGCGGCACACCAGTTGACCGAGGTCTTTAAGATGCACGTGGCCGGGCACGAACTGGGTAAAGGAATTGGCAACCGCGATAATGGGTTTGCCGAAATCCCCGTCTTTCATGCCGGTGGCGCGCCAGAGGGCACGGGCGCCGGCCATGTTGCGGCCTGCGGTGGATGTCCGCGAACGATACTGAGGCATGGTGTTCTGTTCTCTCTGTTGTTACCTGATGACGGTGATCAAAAAAACAGAGGATACCAGATTAGACTCCAGGCGCATGGTTGTTTTCAGAAGCGCTGTTTACAATAGTTAACATAATTGCCAACTTATTTTCCGGTTTGAACCGACAAGGAGTATGCCTATGGCCGGCCAGGAAAGCCTGCCGCTTCGCCGCCTGAAAGAGTTTCAGCCGTTGAACCGGCTGACGGACGATCAACTGGTCCTGCTAGCCAGCCGCGCCGAGCGACGGACCCATGGCCCCGGGCAGCGGGTTTTGGAGCGGGGTGTCCGGGATGGTCTGGACTTCTTCCTGATTGCCGGCAAGGTAGAGCTGGAATCTCTGGACGGCCGCAAATCGATCATCGAGGCCGAGACCGAGAAGGCGCAAAACCCCATCGCCCGACTCCAGCCCAGGATGTACGACGTAACGGCGGTAAAACCCTCCGAGTTTCTGGTCGTCGAACAGGAAATTCTCAATCAGTTGCTACGCTCGGCGCCGGTTGAGCAGGTTGAAATGGATTCCGGTGAGGGCACCGGTGGTGTGGAGAGCGAAGAGCATCATCTGCTGATGGAATTCCTGTCTGAACTGCGGTCGAACCAGGTCAAGTTGCCCAGCGTTCCGGATGTGGCCTGGAAAGTCCGCCGCGCCGTCGATCGTGAGGAGTCCACGGCGGACCAGGTGGCGCTGGCCGTGTCTGCGGATCCGGCGATGGCGGCCAAGCTTGTGCGCGCCTGCAACAGCCCCCTGTATCGCGGGTTCAGTGATGTCCGGAATGTTCGTGAGGCGGTCGTCCGCCTCGGGATGCGCACCACCCGGCAACTGGTAACGGTGTTCTCCATGCGGGAGGTGTTCAAGACCCGGCAGGCTTCACTTCAGAAAGAGATGGAAAAGCTTTGGCGTCACTCCCGCGAAGTGGCCGCACTTTGTTGGGTGCTGGCGGATCACGCCACCAAACTGAATCCGGAAGAGGCGTTGCTGGCGGGGTTGCTCCACGATATTGGCGTAGTCCCGATCCTGGTCCAGGCCGAACACCATGTGAATCTCTTTGCCGATGAGGCCAATCTCAACCATGCGATCCGTGAACTCAGGGCCGAGGTTGGAACGGCTGTCCTGGAGAACTGGTCGTTCCCGCCGGCATTCGTGGAAGCTGTCCGCCACGCCGAGGACTGGGGCTATGAATCACGCGAGGCGTCCCCCCAATTGGTGGATGTGGTCATCGTGGCGCAATTGCATTCTATGATCGGTTCCAGCCAGAATGCCGATCTGCCTCCGTTCGACCAGGTGCCTGCTTACCGGCGTCTGGGCGAACTTGAACTCAACGCATCTCGCAGTTTGCAGCTTCTGACGGAGGCCAGGGCCCGGGTCGACGAAGTTCAGCAATTGTTGGCCATTCGGTGATTGTCCGGGCTGTGTATACTGTGGAGTCTGCTTTCCAGTGACTGTTGCACTTATGAACGTACCTTTGTTCCCCCTGAATTCCATCGTCCTGCCCAGGGGGCGGATTCCCTTGCAGCTGTTCGAGCCGCGCTACATCGACATGCTTACCCGTTGTCTGAAGGAGGATCGTGGGTTCGTTGTGGTGCTGTTGCAGGAAGGCGGCGAGGCCGGTCGCACAGCAGCCTTCTACGACATTGGCACCTATGTCCGGATCATTGATTTCCAGCAACTGGATAACGGCCTTCTGGGGATTACCGTTGAGGGCGAATCCAAGGTCTCCGTGGTCCGCAGCTGGCAGCAGGAAGACGGGTTGAACGTTGGCGACGTGGAATGTCTGATTGAAGAGGCAGAAAGTGAGGTGCCGGAGCGCTTCGGTGAATTGCCCTCCGTGCTCAAGGCACTGTTCCGGCATCCGGTCATCCGGGATCTGAACATGGAAATCGACTACGGCGATGCCCGGGATGTCGGCTGGCGGCTCACGGAACTTTTGCCCCTGGACAAGCAGGAGAAGCAGAAGCTGGTGGAGTTACAGGATCCACTGGAACGTCTCAGCCGCCTCCAGGGGCTTCTGGAGGCGCTGGAAGAGGGCTAGGTTCTAGCCGAGAGGGCGGAAATTCATAACGGCTTCCTCCCAAGACAACACCGTATACCCGCCAGCAAAGGCCGCCCACGCAACCGCTGCGGCCACAATCGTTATATCCGGTGACAGAGGTACCTTGTCATAACGGCTGTAGCTGGCTCGCACAGCTCCGGTAACGGCCAGTGCCAGCAACAGCCCGCCAATCAAGTCCGTGAACCAGTGAACTCCCAGGTAAAGCCGGCTCAGTGCCACGGGCACCACTGGAAGAGACAGCAAGACATAGAATTGCCAGCGCTTACGGTGTTGGCTCTCGCCGGCAACGAAACTTGCCAGCAGGGTGACCAGCAGGGTGATGCCTGCAGTATGGCCGCTGGGGAAGGCGCCGGAAGAGGGCGGCCCCATGACCTCTTCGGGCCGGGGAACGCCGAGCAGTGTTTTCAGACCCCAGACCAGAAGGACCGTCAAAACCACGGCGACCAGGATATGGACGGCAGCAGCGTAGTAGCCCCGGAACAGCAGTGCCGCGCACGCCAGCGCTGCCGCGGCTATCAAGACCGGCGCGTCACCAAGCAGTGTGATTACAATAAAAGGGCCGTCCAGCAGAGGCTGTCGGAGTTGCTCGAACCATTGAAGTGCGGCTCGGTCAAAGCCATCCAGCAGGCTCGTTGCTGTGGCCAGTTGCCCCCAGATCAGCAACAGGGCGGAGGCGGCCAGCGCAAGCATGAACGAAGCCAGTGGAAACTCACCCTCCCGGGCCGGACGCTGGTTGGTGTATAGACGCCAGAATCTGTTCGTGGCCTCGTATTGCGCCATCCATTGCTTTAGCCAGCGGTAGAAACGGCTGTCCTCCCCAAGTCCCAGTTGAAACCTCAAAAGCACGAAATAAACCACGGTCAGGGCCGCCAGGCTGATGCCGATGACCGCATAAAAATGCGCCGGAGGCCTGATTTCACTGGCCAGTGCACTGCCCACCAGAAATCCCGGGAAGATATAGACCGGCGCCCAGGCAACGGCCGAGCCGATGTTGAAGGCCAGAAAGCGTCGCCAGGACATCATCAGGGCCCCTGCAACGAGGGGGATGATCGGTCTTACCGGCCCGACGAAGCGACCAATGATCACACTTTTGCCGCCGTGACGCTTAAAAAAACGCTCCCCCGTACCGATGATTTTCGGGTAGCGGCTCAGTGGCCAGGCGGTAGTCAGTCGACCTTGCAGCTGTCGCCCCAGAGCAAAACTTGCCGTGTCGCCGGCGATGGCTCCGAGACCCGCCCAAAGCAGTGCTTCAGTCAGCGGCATGCCGGTTTCACCGGCTAATACGGCCACGGCAAACAGGATGGCGACACCGGGGACAATAATGCCGGCTATGGCGAGGGATTCGATGAAGGCGGTCGTAAACAGGGCTGTTGCCAGCCAGCCGGGGTGCAGGCTAAGCCATGCCGACAGATCGTTCAGCCAGGCACTGCTCATGTTTCGATGGTTTCTCCCGGGCTGAACCAGACCGAATCCGTGCCGCGCCTGCGAGCTTCTTCCATGGCCTGGTGGGCCCGGTTCCTGAGTGTGTCGGTACGGGTGTCGCCACTGCCCCGAGTGGTGCAGCCCAGACTGACGGTGGCCTTGCCGACCACGGGCCAGTGGTGTTCGGCGATGGTCCGGCGAATCCGCTCGGCGATGACTCTCACACCTTCTTCCGGGGTGAACGGCAGGATCAGGAAAAACTCGGAGTCTTTCAGGGTATACAGGGTGTCGCCGGCTCGAATCACGCCAAAGAGGTGTTCGGTCATGTCCCGGAACAGGCCCTGAACCTGGTCCTTGCCATGCAGGTCGGCCACTTCATCCGCGTAATCAATGCTCAGGTCGATCACGGAAAGGCAGTGGCCGGTGGCAATGGCCCGGCTGATCTCCTTCTGCAGGGTCTCATCCAGAAAGCGGGCATTATGAGCACCGGTCACCGGATCGGTAATGGCAAGATCTTCCGCTGACTGTGCCATATGGTCATAGTGCCAGATGTAGAGGGCGGCGACTGCCAGGAGAATGAACAAGCCGCCGGTGATGGTGATGGCGTCGGCAGGCGCGTGCTCCAGAAAAAGGATGATCGACATGGGCACCAGCAGCAATAGCGACAGTCCAACGCCCTGGCGCAACGGCAGGATCAGCAGGTTAAGGACCACCAGGGGCATTGCCCAGTGGCTGATGCCCGGCGCGTCCATGGTCAGCAGCGCTGCCAGCATGCCGCTGTTCAGGCCGGAAAGGATGACCAGGTGGCCGGGCGCCGAGAGCTGATGCCGCCGGCAGATAATGGTGTAAATGGTGCCTGCCAGAGTCAGAACAGCCATCCCCGCAGCCAGATAGAAGAGTTCGTAGAAACCGTAGCGTAGGTTCTGCATGGCCAGGGTAAAGATAAACAGGCTGGCGATGCTGTAGCCGAACGCGTGGGTCCAGGTTCTGAGGCGGGTCTCTGTCATGATGCCGGCCCCCGGGCCTGTGCCTGTGGCTGACTCGGTTGTGCCGGCTGGGACCAGGAACTGTAGGCCTGACTCCGGTTGCCGCCCTGTTGCTGGGCCCGGCGCAACGCATTGGCCGCGCTCTGTTGCAGGCTGTTGGCATCGTCGCCGATATTCAGGCCGGCGATGCCGGTGCTCACCGTCAGTTTCATG
>JAWWAT010000176.1:0-6697 GCA_033721635.1 Marinobacter sp.
AGATAACGAGGAACCGAGCATGAGTAGCGGACACATCGTTCAGATCATAGGCGCGGTTATCGACGTGGAATTTCCACGTGACTCCGTTCCGGGCGTTTACGACGCACTGCTGCTTGAAGGTGGTGAGACAACTCTGGAAGTTCAGCAGCAGCTGGGCGACGGCATTGTACGTACCATCGCGATGGGCAGCACCGAAGGTCTCAAGCGTGGCCTGAAAGCCGAGAATACCGGCAAACCAATTTCCGTACCCGTGGGCACCAAGACTCTGGGTCGCATCATGGATGTTCTGGGTCGTCCCATTGACGAACAGGGCGACATCGGTGAAGACGAGCGCTGGGCTATCCACCGTAAAGCACCCGGCTATGCCGACCAGTCAGCCTCAGCTGACCTGCTGGAAACCGGCATCAAGGTTATCGACCTGATCTGCCCGTTTGCCAAGGGTGGTAAGGTTGGTCTGTTCGGTGGTGCCGGTGTTGGTAAAACCGTAAACATGATGGAACTGATCAACAACATCGCGAAAGAGCACTCCGGTCTCTCCGTATTCGCAGGTGTTGGTGAGCGGACCCGGGAAGGTAACGACTTCTACTATGAAATGAAGGAGTCCAACGTTCTCGATAAGGTTGCCATGGTTTACGGCCAGATGAACGAGCCCCCTGGAAACCGTCTTCGTGTTGCCCTGACCGGCCTGACCATGGCCGAGAAGTTCCGTGACGAAGGCCGTGACGTACTGTTGTTCGTCGACAACATCTACCGTTACACCCTGGCCGGTACCGAAGTATCCGCACTGCTCGGTCGTATGCCGTCAGCGGTAGGCTACCAGCCCACACTGGCCCAGGAAATGGGTGAACTTCAGGAGCGTATTACCTCCACCAAGGATGGCTCCATCACGTCCATCCAGGCGGTATACGTACCGGCGGATGACCTGACTGACCCCTCTCCGGCAACGACGTTCTCGCACCTTGACGCTACCGTGGTACTGAGCCGTGACATCGCTTCCAAGGGTATCTACCCGGCGATCGATCCGCTCGACTCCACGTCTCGTCAGCTGGATCCGCTGGTGATTGGCGAGCAACACTACAATGTTGCCCGTGGGGTTCAAAACGTTCTGCAGCGTTACAAGGAACTGAAGGACATCATCGCCATTCTGGGTATGGACGAGCTGTCTGAAGAGGACAAGCTGACCGTTTCACGCGCCCGTAAAATCGAGCGTTTCCTGTCCCAGCCATTCCACGTAGCGGAAGTGTTTACCGGCTCTCCCGGTAAGTATGTCTCCTTGAAGGAGACCATCGCCAGCTTCGAAGGCATCCTCAACGGTGATTACGACGACATGCCGGAGCAGGCCTTCTATATGTGTGGTGGCATCGAGGAAGCTATCGAGAAGGCGAAGTCAATGAAAGCGAAGGAAAGCAAATAAGCGACCTTCACTTTCTGACGCAAGAGGCGTAAGAAATGGTTATGACCGTACACTGCGACGTCGTAAGTGCCGAGGAAAAAATCTTCTCCGGCCTGGTAGAGGTACTGACTGCCACCGGGACTGAAGGTGAGATGGGCATCCAGCTTGGCCACGCTCCGCTACTGACCGCGCTCAAGCCCGGCGCTGTGCGGATTGTCAAACAGGGTGGTGATGAAGAGATACTGTACGTTTCCGGGGGATACCTGGAAGTGCAGCCCAACATCATCACCCTGATGGCCGACACCGCCGTCCGTGCAAAGGATGTGGACGAGGCTGCGGCACTGGAAGCGCAGAAAGAAGCCGAGAAGGCACTGGCGAATAAAACAGGCGAGTTTGAATACTCACGTGCTGCTGTTGAGCTGGCGGAAGCCGCTGCTCAGCTGCGCACCTTGCAGAAACTGCGGAAAAACGTTCGATAGGACGGTTTTCCGTTTCTGCATCTCGCCTGAGACAAGACCGCATCCTGAAAAGGCCGGCAAGGTTTGTTGTCAATCAACAGACTTGTAGGCCGATCAGGACGCGGTTTTTCTTTTTTGGAATGGTTACCCGATCACTTACAGGGGTAGGACTGAGATGAGCCCGCTACACGTCGTCATTCTGGCCGCCGGCCAGGGTTCCAGAATGAAATCCGCACTGCCCAAGGTGCTGCATCCAATTGCCGGCCGTCCGATGCTCCATCACGTCATCGAAACCGCGAAGCAGCTGGGCGCCGAGAAGATCCATACGGTGATCGGCCACGGCGCTGACAAGGTACGCGAAGCCACCGATGAAGCCTCGGTAAACTGGGTCACCCAGACCGAACAGCTGGGTACCGGTCATGCTGTGGCTCAGGCCCTGCCGGATCTTCCCGATGACGCCCGTGTTCTTGTGCTTTATGGAGATGTGCCTCTGACTCGTCATGAGACGCTTGACGGATTGGTCGGAACCCTGGATGGCAACACGCTGGGTTTGTTGACGGTCACCATGGACAATCCCCAGGGCTACGGACGGATTGTCCGGAACGCCGATGGCGACGTGCAGTCCATCGTTGAGCAGAAAGACGCATCGCCCGAGCAGCAGCAGATCCGCGAGGTGAATACCGGCATCCTGGCGGTGTCAGCAAAACACCTGAAAAACTGGCTGCCGACGCTGTCGAACAGTAACGCCCAGGGCGAGTACTACCTTACCGACATTATTGCCATGGCGGTGGAGCAGGGCATGAGTGTCTCGGTATCCCAGCCAGAGAACCCCTACGAAGTACAGGGGGTCAACAACCGCTTGCAACTGGCGGAACTGGAACGCTGGTACCAGCGTCAGCAGGCTGACCGGCTGATGACTGAGGGTGCGACCCTCGCGGATCCCGCCCGGGTTGATGTCCGTGGCGAGCTCAGCATTGGCAATGATCTGTGGATTGACGTGAACGTGGTCTTCGAGGGTAAGGTCAGCCTCGGCAGCAATGTATCCATTGGTCCCGGTTGCGTCATCAAGGACGCCACCATTGCTGATGGCACCGAGATCAAGGCTAACAGCGTGATTGAAGGCGCGGTGATCGGGGCCAATGCCCAGATCGGGCCGTTTGCCCGCATCCGTCCGGGCACCGAATTGGCGGCGAATACCAAGGTGGGCAACTTTGTGGAAACCAAGAAAGCCATCGTCGGCGAAGGCAGCAAGATCAATCATCTGAGCTATGTGGGTGATGCCTCTCTCGGTCGTAATGTGAATGTGGGTGCAGGAACCATTACGTGTAATTATGATGGTGTGAACAAGTACCAGACGGTGCTCGGCGATGGGGTCTTTGTTGGATCCAATACGGCCCTGGTCGCTCCGGTGACTGTTGCCGCGGAGGCGACCATTGGCGCCGGATCGACCATCACCCGCGATGTAGCCGACCACGAACTGGCCGTCGCCCGGGGCCGACAGCGGAATATCGCCGGCTGGGAAAAGCCGAAGAAACACTGATTTAAACGATCGACAGACAGGTAGAGCAGCATGTGTGGAATTGTAGGCGCGGTTTCGGAAAGGGACGTTCAGGGCATCCTTCTTGAGGGTCTGCGCCGTCTGGAGTACCGGGGGTATGACTCCGCGGGCATGGCCGTGATCGGTGGTGATCACAGCGTCCAGCGTGCACGGGAAGTGGGCAAGGTAGCCGCTCTCGGGGATGCCATGGCAGCAAACCCACTCGGAGGCCATCTGGGCATCGCTCACACCCGCTGGGCCACCCATGGCGAGCCGTCGCAGATCAACGCCCATCCGCACATGTCCGGTGAGCACCTGGCCATCGTCCACAACGGTATTATCGAGAACTATCAGGAACTGCGCGAAGAGCTCCGGTCCGACGGTTTCGAGTTTACGTCGCAGACTGATACCGAAGTCGTTGCCCACCTGATCGAGAAGAACTATCGCGCCCTGGGTAACCTCCACGATTCCGTTCGGGCCTCCATTGCCCGTCTTCGCGGTGCTTATGCCCTCGCCGTTGTCCATGCCGATGAACCGGATCACTTGGTGGTCTGTCGTGAGGGCAGTCCGCTGGTGATCGGCGTGGGTATCGGCGAGAACTTCATTGCTTCCGACCAGCTGGCATTGCTGCCGGTAACCGATCGCTTCATGTTCCTCGAAGAAGGCGATATTGCCGACATCCGGAAGGATGGCATCAGCATTCTTGATCGCGAGGGCCAGTCCGTGGAGCGGGAAGTTACCCGTTTTGAACACGGCGCGGATTCCGCCGACAAGGGCGAGTACCGCCACTTCATGCTCAAGGAAATCTACGAGCAGCCCAAAGTGATCAAGGCCACCATGGAAGGCCGGGTCACCAAAACCCGGGTACTGGAACAGGCCCTCGGCACCGAGGCGGCAAACCTTCTCGAAAACGTTCGTCACGTCCAGATCATTGCTTGCGGCACCAGTTACCACGCCGGTATGGTGGCCCGTTACTGGATTGAGGAACTGGCCGGTGTTGCCTGCTCGGTAGAGGTGGCGTCCGAATTCCGCTACCGCAAACACGTGATCCAGCAGGACACCCTGTTCCTGTGTATCTCCCAGTCCGGCGAAACCGCCGATACCCTTGCCGCCCTGCGCCAGGCCAAGAAAGCCGGTTTCCGGGCGGCGCTCGCTATCTGTAACGTGCCGGGCAGCTCCCTGGTGCGGGAATCCGACCTGGTGATCATGACCCAGGCAGGGCCTGAGATCGGCGTGGCCTCCACCAAGGCCTTCACCACGCAGCTGACTGCACTGCTGATTTTCACCCTGGCCCTGGCCCGCCACAATGGGCTGCCCGAGGAGCAGGAAGCGGAAATCGTCGAGGCCCTCCACCTCGTGCCTGGCCAGGTCAGCGATGTGCTGGCCCTGGATGGCGAGATCGCCGAGATGTCCAAGGCTTTCATGGACAAGAACCACAGCCTGTTCCTGGGCCGCGGTTCCCAGTTCCCGGTGGCTCTTGAAGGTGCCCTCAAGCTCAAGGAAATCTCCTACATCCACGCCGAGGCTTACCCGGCCGGCGAGCTCAAGCATGGTCCCCTGGCCCTGGTCGACAGCGAAATGCCGGTGGTCACGGTAGCGCCTAACAACGACCTGGTTGAGAAGCTCAAGTCCAACCTGGAAGAAGTCCGGGCCCGCGGCGGCGAGCTATTTGTTTTCGCCGATAAAAAGGCCGATGTGAAAGCCGAAGAGGGCCTGCACGTGATGCAGATTCCGTCAGTGCATCCGATTACGGCTCCTATTGTTTATACCGTGCCACTTCAGCTGCTGTCCTATCATGTGGCAGTGCTCAAGGGTACCGATGTGGACCAGCCGCGGAACCTTGCCAAGAGTGTGACGGTGGAGTAATTCCAAAACTGGTTGGACCGGCGCGGAGTGGGCAGGTTGCACACATTCAGTCAGGCAGATTTCGACCGGTTCGGTCAGCTTTACGACATTGAATTTCGGTTCCCGGCGATAGAGGGCAACTCGAGCACTGATGAGCGGATTGTTGCCCGGGGGGAGATTACCGAACACAGCCTGGCATCGGGTTTTCGGTTTACCTTTTCCTCTCTTGAAGTGTTGGAGGCTTACGAATCGGTTTCGTGTGGTCACGCACCGTTGCTCGTGCTGGTCGTCCTGGATGGCGTTGTTGAGCTTACCCTCGGCTCTGTCGAGCACGCGCTGACGCCGGGTACGGCAGTCAGCATGCAGCTGCATCCGGACTACCCATTGAAAGCCCACCAGCCAGGACAACATCATCTGAACATTGTGGCGCTCGCGTTCGACCCCCGGGGCGCCAAATTGGGCCATGTCTCACCCAGCTTACATGATCTGACTACGCTTCCCCGAGTTCCCCTGTGTAAATGGAATGTGCCTCCCGCGCTTAAGAAGCTGTTAGAGGTTTATGCGGGCCTTACCATGACGGGCATTCAGAAGAACCTGGTGTTAGAGGGCCTCGCACTGCAGCTTGCCGGACTGGGGCTGGGAGGCGAAGAGCATGAATCCCCGGATGTTCCTGTGGTTCCGGTCCAGCAACGTCAGCGCCTTGAGCTGGTAAGGCAGCACCTCGAGTTCACCCCGGATCATCATCACACTCTGAAGGATCTTGCCGACATGGCGGCTATGAGCCCCAGCGGCCTGCGGGCGAAATTTCGGGCGATGTATGGCGTTCCGGTTTTCGACTATCTCAGAAAATGCCGGCTTCGGTTGGCAAAACACTATCTGGAGCAAGGCTTCAGTGTTGAGCAAAGTGCGAACAAGGTGGGGTACACTCACGCGACCAATTTTTCGACGGCGTTTCGGCGGGAATTCGGGTTTTCTCCCCGACAACGCACCGTTCACCAGAAAAAATAGCACTCCGCATAGATTTTTTGTTTTATTGAATACCAAACATCGGATCTAAACGACAATAATTCGCATTACACTTAAACTTGTAACGCGCGTTGTTTGGAGCTGATTGATGAATTTGTCTCGTGATAACCGCCAGTCTTTTATCCCGTCAGGCCTTGCAGTGGCCATAGCCGGGATTCTGGCAAGCCCGATGTTGTACGCGCAGGAAGCGAACGTTACCGAGCTGGATGCAATTGAGGTATCTGCAGATGCCGCCGAACCGAGCGGTACTGCACCGAGTGATGGTTATACCGCAGAGGCTACCGTCACTGGCACAAAAACAACCACCAGCATGGTTGAAACACCCCAGTCCATTTCGACGGTTACAGCGGATCAGATCCAGGATCAGAACGCGGCTAACCTGGGCGAAGTTCTGCGCTATACGGCCGGTGCCCGTGGCGAGACTTTTGGTTTTGAACC
>JAWWAT010000177.1:0-6680 GCA_033721635.1 Marinobacter sp.
CCATCGCGATTGCTGTTGTCGCGTCCGGAGCCGCACTTGCCCTTTGCCGAAAATTGCAGCACATGGAAGGTTCCGGGTCCCTGGCTATTCAGTTTGTGGCTGCTCTGGTGATGGCCGCGGCGATCTGCGGCATGCACTACACCGGCATGATGGCGATGTCTTTCCCTGAAGGCGCCGTACCTGCGGTTGATAATGGTCTGCGTGGAGGCTGGATGGGCATACCATTGGCTATATTCTGTATCGCGCTGCTTGCGGTCGCGCTGGTAGTGACGGTCCTGGATGTGAAACACCAGCGGGAACTTGCGGTGTTCAAAGCGGAAGAGGATAAGAGGGTGGCAGAACTCGCTTTCACCGATGCCGTCACTGGGCTGCCCAACCGGTCAGCACTCGAACAACGACTGCTGGACATCCTTGCCGGGGAGAACGCGGCTGACAATCCATTTGCCCTGATTTATCTGGATATCGCGAATTACCGGCAGCTCTCCACGGGCATGGGAGAGCAGTCTCTGAATGCGGTGGTCAGGGAAATCAGTGGGGCACTGCAGGATCAGATGTCAGAGCAGGTGTTCCTGGCCCGGTATTCGGCCAGCGCCTTCTTTGCCCTGGTGCCGGATCATGAGGGCAGTCAGCACGCCTTCATGTATAAACGGCTGAGGCAGCTTGATCAACGTATTGGTACCCCGGCCATGCCGGTCACCTGGCGCGCTGGCCAGTCCGCTTACCCGGCAACGGGCAATTCCACGCGCAAGCTGTTGCTCGCTGCCATGGTGCCGAGAGACCTCAACGAGATTGGCCAGTTTACCAACATGACGCCCGACCCGGAGCTGGTGTTGCCGGGTCATAACCGCCACAGCTGACAAACCGGCACCAGGCCGACTATCCTTGTGATCAGGCAGGTGGGCAAGATTGCCCCGGGAATCCGCCGTTTATAAGGAGATGTCCGTGGCCCAGAGCCGTAAACGCAGTCACATGCCCAGGAATCTGTTGATTGGATTCCTGGCGATTCTGATTCTCTATACCCTGGCAGGTTTCCTGCTTCTTCCCTGGTGGCTGGAGCGGCTGGTGCCGGAACAGCTGGATCAGCGGATGGGCTGGCAGGTAGAGATCACTGATATCCGAACGAATCCATTTACCCTGACGGTTGAGGCTGCGGGACTGTCGGCTGCCGACAGTGACGGCGAGCAGGTGGCTGCCTTCGATCGTCTCAAGGTGGACATGAACTTTTTCCAGCTGGTTCGTGGCATCGCCGGTTTCGAGGCTATCCAGCTGGACGAGCCTTTTGTTCGGGTCGACCTGCTGGAGGACTACAGCGTTAATTTCGCGAGAGACTGGCAGGCGGCCAATCCGGAGCCCGCCCAGCCAGAGCCGGCAGCCGGACAAACCGATGACTCGGCCCCACCGCCGAGGCTTTATTTCGGGAGAATCGAACTGAACGGCGGTGAAATGCTGTTCCGGGATTTCACCAAGGAAAACATGACCGAGTTCCGGATCATCCCGTTGGATCTGACCCTGAACGATCTGGCCACCTGGCGCCGGGAGGGACAGGACAGCGATTATTCCCTGCTGGCGGCATTGGGTAGCCAGACCATCGAGTGGCAGGGTGATCTGAGTGTCTCACCGCTTTATTCCAACGGTACCCTGAAGATGTCCTCGCTGGACCACGAGACCCTGGCCCATTTCCTGGCACCGTTTTTTCCCTACGATCTGCGTGGTGGCAGCGTCACCCTCAGCTCGGACTACGAAATGCAGGCCGGTGACGCTTTTTACCTGGAAACGACCAATGGCCAGCTGGACCTGGAGAATCTTGCCATCGCCCTGAGTGAGCAGAGTGAGCAGACCAGACTGAGCAACGGTACGCTGTCTGTGGACGCCATCGGTTTTGACCTCAATCGGCGGGAAGTCCGCATTGGCCAGGTGTCCCTGGACGACCTGGATCTCTCCGTGGCGCGGAGTGCGACCGGAGAGATCGACTGGCTGGCACCTCTGGCATCCGATGCCGGCGAGGCTGCCAGTAATGGCGAAGCTCCCGCCGGCGGCCAGCCATTTCGCTGGTCAGTTGCCGGTGTAGAGCTCTCCGGGGGACGTGTGCTGTGGCAGGACAGCCAGCCGGCAACGGCGGCTGAAATAGCCCTTGAGCAACTCTCGGTTTCAATTGGCGAGCTCAGCCATCAGCTTGAGGAGCCGGTAACCTACAAGGTGGCCGGAACGCTGGCCAGTGGCGGGCAGCTTTCCTTGACCGGCCAGGTAACCCCTGCGCCATTTACGCTGGAGGCTGCCATTTCCGGTAGCGATGTGTCTCTGGCTGCCTTCGAGCCCTATGTTCAGGAAGGCGCCAACCTTGCCATTGCCAATGGAAGCCTGGGCGTCGATGGCAATCTGGATCTGGACGGTCAGCAGGAGCCACTTACCGGCACCTTTAGCGGTACTGCGGAAGTGGCAGGCCTGAACCTGAAGCTGCCTGACAGTTCCGGGACTTTGGTGTCATGGCAAACGCTGCGCCTGTCGCCGATCGAATACAACGTTTACCCCGCCAGGCTGGAAATCGGCACCGTGACTCTGGCCCGGCCGGTCGTCAACATCGTTCGCAATACCGACAGCGTCCACAACGTGGAACGCATAGCCAGAACATCCGGCTCCGCCGAACAGCAAGAGCCGGCCCAGGACCCTCAGGGAGCGGGCGATTCCGAGCCAGAGTTCATTTTCCGAATTGGCCAGCTGATGCTCGAGAATGGCGAGCTGGCATACACCGACCGCACTCTGGACCCGGCCTTCACCACGTCGTTTGAGGAACTGAATGGCAGCGTGACCGGGCTGAGTAACATTTCCCCGCAGCAGGGCAAGGTCTCGATCCGGGGCCGGGTTGGCGGCGTGGGCGACATGGATTTTGAAGGCACCATTGGCACGCTCGGAACCGAGGACGTTAGCGACCTCCGGCTGATCATGCAGGATTTGTCGCTGCCGGCGCTCTCACCTTATTTCGGACGATACCTGGGCTATGGCGTGGACAGTGGCAAGCTGGATCTGAATCTGGATTACGAGATTACCGGCTCTCGAATTGATGCCTCCAATGTGGTGGTGATGGATCGCCTCGAACTGGGTTCCGCCATAGCCAGCGAAGAGGCTGTCAACGCGCCGGTCAAGCTGGGTCTGGCTCTGTTGCGGGACGGCAATGGAATGATCGAAGTAGACCTGCCCATCAGTGGGGACCTATCCGACCCGGACTTCAGCGTCGGACAGGTAGTGATGCGAGCGTTTGTGAACCTGTTGGCGAAGGCGGCGGCGTCGCCGTTCAGTATGCTGGGCTCGATTGCCGAACTGGCCGGCCTGACCGGGGAAGAGCTTGGCAAGGTGAGCTTCATTCCCGGCAGCATTGAGTTGGCCCAGGGTGAGGCCGAAAAACTGGCGGCGTTGTCGGATGCGCTTCTGGAGCGGCCGGACCTTTTACTGAATATTCGGGGCAATGTTGAGCCCGAGGCCGACGGTTTGGCGCTTCTGAGGGACGAGCTCACTGCTGGTGGCCAGAAGGAACTGTCTGAGGAGGCGTGGCAGGAGGCCCGGGAAGCCTACCTGGCCGGTGAGCGCTCACTGGCGCCGGAGGCACTGCGCAACCTGGCTTCCTCGCGAGGCCAAAGCTTGCGTAACATCATGCAGCAAACCCACGGGGTCCCTGCCGATCAATTGTTCCTTCTGAGTCCGGCCCGCAATGCGGAAGTGGGAGATGAGGGCAACATTATCGTGGCCTTTAATCTGGACGTGCGGTGAAATCAGGGTGCCTCGAAGCTGGTCAGAAAGCCTGCTGGCAACCGGAGGCCCCAGTTTTCAACGAGTTGCCGGTATCGACCGCTGTCCACCAGCGGCGCCAGAAGCCTCAGCATTTGGTCTGCGTTCGCGGTGCCGCTTTTCCGGGCAATGATGCTGAGCTGGTAACGCTGATCCGGCTCACTTGAAATCAGTAATTTGTCCCAGTCTTCCGGATGCTTGGCCAGGTGTCTTTGCAGATAGGAATGGCTGACAATCGCCACCTCGGCAACGGACGGCCGGTCGGCCTTGATCAGATTGATGTTGCGGGAGTGGCTGTCGGAAAACTCGATATTGAATTTTTGTTCCAGCACGGAGTTGTCAGTTTCGTAACCGGTAAAACCATAGTGATAGCCGGAAATGGCGACAATAGACCGCTGTTCCAGATCGTCGAAGAATGAGTCGTCGCGACCCGGTTTTTTGAGAGCGACGTAAAGCTCTTCATCGGCAAGGATTGGTCGGGAGATGTCAGCGCCTTTCTCCGTCCAGCCCCAATCCGGACTTTCAAAGAAGATCACGTCGTAGAGGCCGGCATCGAAATCCAGATAACGGCGTTTGGGAGAAGTATGAAAGACCCGGAAGGATACCTTTGGATGAGTTTGCTCTAGTTCGTGGAGCAGGTCGCCGAGCAAGCCCGTGGCTTCACCACTGTTATCAACACTGGCAATTGGGGGAAAGTGGTAAACGCCCACAGTGATTTCGGTTTCGTTTGCATAGACCGGCGCCGTTGCCAGCATAATAGCAACAAGGAAGGCCAGTAATTTCCGAATGTGGGCTTTCGCGGACACCATATCCCCGGTTATGTAACAATTGAATACGTATTCAGAATAGCACGGGGATTTTGTGCACCTGAAGCAAAAGATTATTAACTAATGCAAAACAGGTCTGTAACTGATGGGTAACGTTGCCAGCCATTTTTTCGCCTATGTTTCCCGCCTGCGCTGGATCAAGCGTTGGGGGCTGATGCGAAATGCCATAGAGGAAAACGTGGCCACCCATTCCTGGGAGGTAGCGACCCTCGCCCACGCCCTTGCCATCATCCGTAACCGGCATTTTGGCGGCCAGGTGAACGCCGACCGTATTGCCGCCGCCGCGCTGTACCATGATGCTACGGAAGTGATTACCGGAGATATGCCCACACCGGTGAAATACCATTCCCGGGTTATGCGTGAGGCATTCGGTGACATCGAGCACAAAGCGGAGGCGGAGCTGCTGGCGCTGTTACCGGAGGA
This sequence comes from Marinobacter sp., assembly GCA_033721635.1. Classification (GTDB taxonomy): domain Bacteria; phylum Pseudomonadota; class Gammaproteobacteria; order Pseudomonadales; family Oleiphilaceae; genus Marinobacter. The sequence goes on from JAWWAT010000177.1 coordinate 5,031, forward strand.
CCTGCGGGAGGACTTCTCACCCTACGTTCGGGAATCGCAGTTACCGGCACGGGACAAGGAATTGATTAAAGCCGCCGACAGGTTGTCGGCGTGGTTGAAGTGCCAGGCTGAGATCCGCGCGGGCAACAAGGAATTCGAGCCCGCTGCCCGACAGATCCGCAAGCGATTGGACGAGGACGGGCTGCCAGAGGTTGCCTATTTCCTGGAGGTGTTCGCCCCCAGTTACGACCAACCCCTGGACAATCTGCTGGGTTGAGAGGCTCTCAAGGCCTAGCTGTTGCCTGCCGAGCCGACCAGCCCGCCACGAAGGCCATCGCGCTGCAGATGTTGGCGAACAGTGTCTTCGGGGCTGCCTGCCAGCTCACGGAACATGCCCATGGAGCCGAGCAGTGCTGAGGATTCATAGGGCACGAACACCCGCTCTCCCTCTTTTGCCATATTGGGCAGAACCTTGATGTAGCTTTGCCCCAGCAGGTAGCCAATAACCGTTTGTTTGTTGTCTTCGGTGTCGCCCATGGCGCTCAGGACCAGTCGGATCGACTCCTGCTCGCCCTGGGCCCGGAGAATCGCGGATTCCTTGTCGCCCTGGGCGTTCAGGATTGCAGACTCGCGCTGGCCCTGGGCCATGGCGATGGCTGCCGACTTTTCGCCCTCGGCCTCGGTGACCGTGGCACGGCGTTTTCGCTCGGCCGCCATCTGCAACCGCATGGCTTCTTCCACTTCCTCCGGCATGCTGATGTCCTGGACTTCCACCCGGGTGAGCTTGACGCCCCACTTGGAAGCGGCTTCTTCCATCTCGGCCTGGATGGCGTTGTTCACCTCGCTGCGGGATTCAAACAGCTTGTCCAGTTCCATCTTGCCCACCACCGAGCGCAGGGTGGTTTTGGCCAGGACTTCCACTGCCTGGCTCATGTTGGCCACTTCATAAACGGCCCGGCGCGGGTCAATGATCTGGTAATAGAGAGCGCCGTTGATCTTCACCGTTACGTTGTCTGTGGTTACCACCGGCTGTCCCGGGAAGTCCATTACCGTTTCCCGGCGGTCTATGCGGACCTCATCGCTCATCACAGGATGATAGTCCTCGCCCATGCGGACATAGCGAATCATGGTGATCGGCCGTGGCCGCTCGATGAAGGGGATGATGATGTTCACGCCGCTTTCAAGAATCCGGTTGAACGAACCCAGGCGCTCAATGACCATGACCTCGGATTGGCGCACGATGACCAGCCCCTTGGCAATGATGAAGATGCCAATCGCGACCAGGATCAGGCTGATGATCAGCCCGGGTGAAAGATACTGTTCCATGCTTACTGTTCCTTGTGTGTGATCGTCTCAACAACGGCGGTTGTGCCGTCAAACTGTTTGAAAATGACGTCGGTTCCTTCCGGAAGGTCGGTTTCTCCGGTATCAGTCACTCGCAGACGATAGAAATCGCCATTGACCTTGATGCCCGTGGCACCGTCGAAATCCCGCTTCAGGGTCTGGTAACGCCGGCCCTGTTCCACCCCCGTACCGGTTGTGCCATAAGCCACGCCTTTGGGTGAGAAGCGCGGCCGGATCCAGCGAATGGCGACAGGCACCAGGATTCCCGAGAACAGCCCCATTCCGGCCAGCTGCCATTCGAAGGGTACGCCCAGAAAGGCCAGCAGC
>JAWWAT010000178.1:0-6667 GCA_033721635.1 Marinobacter sp.
GAGCTCGGGCGAGACAATACTCCTGCACCCACAGCCTTGCAAGAGAAACTGTCACGGTGTTCACCCATCCTTGAGCGCCAGGGCCCGCTGGTAAAGCTCATTTTTCGACAGCCCGGTCAGCTCGGCGGCCATTTTGGCAACCTTCTTGACCGGCAGCTCCGTCAGTAAAACACGAAGCACCCTGTCCACATCCATGGTCGCTTCCTTACTGTTACTTGCCTGGACCTCCGCACCCCGAACCATAACCACGAACTCGCCGCGACTTCCATGAGGGTCAAGCTCCAACTCGGCCAGAACCTCGGCCACTGAGCCGGAATAGAAGGTTTCAAAGGTCTTGGTAATCTCGCGACCCAGGACAATCTCTCGCTCGGATCCGAGCACCTCAGCAATATCACGCACCGACTCCAGGATTCGATGAGGCGATTCGTAAAAAACCAGAGTCGCCACTTCACTGCCCAGCAAGTCCAGACTGGCTCTGCGGCCGGTACGTTTCGCCGGGAGAAACCCCACGTAAAGAAAGCGGTCCGTCGGCAGGCCGGCTGCACTCAATGCCGCCACCAGGGCACAGGGTCCCGGGATCGGGCTGACTCTGTATCCGGCAGCCCTGGCTTCGCGCACCAGAACATAGCCGGGATCGGAAATCAGGGGGGTTCCGGCATCGGAGATCAGAGCCACATCACGCCCGGCCTGAAGTTCAGCCAGAATCCCGGCGGCGCGACCCTTTTCATTATAGTCATGGATCGCGATCATTCGTTTTTGTACGCCCAAATGGCTCAGCAGCCGACCACTGTGTCGCGTATCTTCGGCAGCCACAACGTCCACGCTGGCCAGCGTTCGGGTTGCCCGTGGAGACAGATCGCCAAGATTGCCGATGGGCGTGGCAACGACATAAAGCGTGCCGCCCGACTCACCCTTGCCGCCATCCGACGACGGGAAATCGCTAACCTCGTTTTTCAAAGCTTCTGCCTCTCTTCTGGGAGTCCGGGACCGTGACAGTTACGTCATGTGAATTAACCCCGGAGCTGTTAAACTTGCCACCGTTAGTCTGGCGCTACAAGCCCAATCATCCGGAGTATGTCGAGCCTGCCATGATAAAGATCCGCATTCATCAACGAGCCCTGGCCAGCGTATTTATTGCCGCCCTTCTGTCGGCGGGTTGCGCCACTGTGAACCTCGAAACCCATGTCGCCCAAACCGCCGATCAGGCCCTGGCACTGGCGAGCAACGAGGACAACATCGAAACCGCCCAGGCCTACCTGCTCCGGATCGCAAGCAGATTCCAGGACCAGGGCAATCACGCGGCGGCCAGAACGCTACTTCAAAGTCAGCAGCTGGCGCAACCCGCCACGGGCCTTGGCAACCAGAAGCAGCTACTGGCCATGGCAAGCGCCACCGCCCTCGAAGATGAATCCTGGGCAAACGAGATCGCCGGCGAACTCACCCCGTCAACCTTCATAGACTACCCGGCCGATCTGATTGCACGGGCAGCCAACCTGCAGACGGACACCTTCGCCCTGGCCGGTGAGCCCGTGTCTGCAGCCATGACCCTGATTCTGCTGGCCCAGACCGACAACACCGCGGATGTACAACAGATTCACAACCGGGTCTGGTCCCTGCTGGAACAGGTTCCCGACAGCGAGCTGGGCTCTGCCGCGGCAGAGGCCATCGGCTATGAAGCCCAGGGGTGGCTGGAACTGGCGAGCCTTGTCCGGACACCGGACGCCGGGATTGACGAGCAGGGCCGAATCATCCGCGGCTGGCAGAACAACTGGCCGGGTCATCCGGCCGCCCAGGTACTGCCTTCGGAGCTTCAACTGATCGCCACGCTGGCCGAAAGCCGCCCTGAAAAAATCGCTCTGGTCCTGCCTCTCGAGGGGCCACTTGCAACCGCTGGCAAGGCGATTCGCGACGGCTTCCTCGCGGCCTATTACCTCGATGACTCTGCCGACCGGGGTGAAACCGACATTCGCATCTTCAACACGGCCGGCACATCGTTCAGCGATCTTTACAAACAGCTGTCCGAACAGGACATCGACCTGATTGTTGGCCCACTGGAAAAAGAAGCACTTGCCGGGCTTGGCTCAATGAATACCCTGCCGGTGCCAGCGCTAGGGCTCAACTACCTGCCCGCTGATACCAAACCTGCTGACGGACTTTACCAATTTGGTCTGTCCGCCGAAGATGAGGCCCGGCAGATTGCCGACCGACTTGCCGCCGAACAACTGCGTCAGGTTCTGGTCCTGATTCCCGGCGGCGAATGGGGTGATCGTGTCGAGGCGGCATTGCTGAAACGCATGGCCTCCCATGAAGGCGTTGCGCTGGATATTGAACGCTTCTACCGGGAGGACAACCTTCGGGCTGTCACGGCCGACCTTCTGGGCATCACCGTTTCCCGGGACAGAGCCATTCAGGTTGAACGGACTATTGGCATGGACGTCGAGTTCGAGCCAAGGCGCCGGCAGGACGCAGACGCCATCGTCATGGTGGCAGAACCCACGGTGGCAAGGCAGTTCAAGCCACTGTTCGCGTTTTATTTCGGCGGTGACCTGCCAGTTTACTCACCCTCCATTATTTATGAGGGCACACCCGCACCCTCTCGGGACCGAGATCTGAACGGGGTTATTTTCACCGATATCCCCTGGGTGTTGGGTGATGAAAACGAACTGCGTACCCGCGCCACGGACAACCTGTCCGGCACCCGTGGCCAACCCGGTCGTCTGTTCGCCATGGGCGCCGACGCGTGGCAACTGAGCAAACGCCTGCCCCTGTTGCGACAGGTCGAAAGCGCCTCGATATCGGGCCAGACCGGCATACTGACCATGACCTCTCAGGGCAGCATCCACCGGGAACAGCTATGGGCCCAGTTCCGCAATGGCGTTCCAGAGCTCATCCCTGCCCCCGTGACGGAAGAGAGCGAGTCAGAAATCCCGGAACAGGAAGCCGCGCCCCTCAGCGAATAACACCACAGGAGCGAATCAGCTGCCATGGACGGCACCAAAACCCTGGGCAATCATTTTGAAGGCGTTGCAGCCCGATACCTCGCCAGTCGAGGCATCCGGATTGTTGATCGTAATGTTTACAATCGCGGCGGCGAAATAGACCTCGTTGGGCGGGATGGCGAAACCCTTGTGTTCTTTGAGGTCCGCTATCGAGGCCCGGGCAGTCTTGTTGACCCGGCAAGCTCAATCAATTACCCCAAACAGAAACGCCTGATTCGCGCCGTTTCATTCTATTTGCACCGGCACGGGCTCTGGAACAGCCTCTCACGGATTGACGTGGTTGCCATCAGCCCGGGTACCGTCAAAAAATACCGGGTACAATGGATCAGGAACGCAATTCTGGCAGGATAGTGATACCGAAAAATGACCGACACCGAACACCAGATCAATCAGTGGTTCGCAAGCCATATGGAGCATACCGCCCAGGCCGCCAGTACGGTTGGCCCTGATATTGAAGAGGTTGCCGATGCCTTCGTGGGCACACTGCTCCAGGATGGAAAAATCATCACCTGCGCCAATGGCAATGCCAACATTCTGGCCCAGTACTTCTGCACTGCCCTTCTGAACCGGTTCGACCAGGACAGACCCGCACTGCCCGCCATCAATCTTGGCGCCGATGCGACGACCTATTCCGCGATCTGCCGTGACAACCGTTTCAACGACACATTCTCCCGCCAGGTCAGGGCCATTGGCAAACCCGGAGACCTGCTTTTCGTCATTGTTGATGACGGGCACAAGGCCAACCTCATCCAGGCGATCCAGGCCGCCCACGACCGTGAAATGAGCGTTGTGGTCCTCAGTGCAAGGGAGAAATCGGATATAACGTCGCTGTTGCACCCGGAAGATCATGAAATTGCACTAAACAACCTGAGCCCGACCGAGGCAACACCCCTGTTGCTACTTATCATTAACGCCCTCTGTGGGCTGATCGACGCGAAGATCTTCGGGGGATAAAAAAAGCCAGCTAATGCTGGCTTTCTTCAAAGACGGGGAGGGCTTACTTGACGACCTTCAGGGTCGGCCTGCCCGAAGGACGATCCTCCTGCCCGGATGAAGACTGCTCGCCTTCGCGCTCGCGGGTCGTACCGTCCGGATCCGGAGAGCCTGGCTCGCTGCCGAACACCATGCCCTCACCGTTTTCCTTGGCATAGATTGCCATAACCGCCTGCAGCGGAATGAACACCTGCATGGGCACGCCACCGAAACGGGCACTGAACTCCAGTGCACCATTACCGATAACCAGGCCACGCACTGCTCCCGGACTGATATTCAGAACAATCTGCCCGTTTGCCACGTGCTCAGTTGGCACCTGTACACCCTGAATGCCTGCGTCCACTACAATGTAGGGGGTGCAGTCATTGTCCAGAATCCACTCATTGAATGCTCGTACCAGGTACGGGCGGCTGGACGTCATGGTGTTTTTACTCTCAGCCACTGCCACTCTCCTGCTCCGGCCAGCGGAACTTTACCAAATCAGCTGCGAATGTCTTCTTCCAGATCGGACAGGCTTGCCTTGAACCCTTCCCGGCTGAAGATGCTCTCCATGTACTTCTGCAGTGGCTTGGCCTGCTTTTCGTTCAGCTCAATACCCAGCGACGGGAGGCGCCAGAGGATCGGGGCAATACAGCAGTCTACGATGGTGAACTCTTCGGACAAGAAAAAAGGCATCTCCCCAAACAGCGGCGCCGTCGCCAACAGGCTTTCCTTCAGCTCTTTGCGCGCTGTCTCAGAGGCCTTGGCATTCGGCTGCGCCAGAATCTGGTCAACCAGCCCACACCAGTCTTTCTGAATGCGATGGATCATCAGGCGGCTGTTGGCTCGAGCGACCGGGTATACCGGCAACAAGGGCGGATGCGGGAAGCGCTCGTCGAGGTACTCCATCATGATGTTGGGCTCATAAAGCACCAGATCACGATCCACCAGCGTCGGCAGGGCGTTGTACGGGTTCAGGTCGGCCAGTTCAGCCGGCGGATTGTCGGGATCCACATCAACGATATCGACGGTAACACCCTTCTCTGCCAGTACAATACGCACTCTGTGGCTGTAATGGCTGGCCGGATCCGAGAAAAACGTCATTGATGACCGCTTGGTCACAACGCCCATAGAACTACCTCACGAGTAAACAAACCGAAATGATCCTGAAAAAACGCAAAAATCCAGCGGGCCGGTTATGCCCGCTGGAACTCAGGGGACGGGATTATACCCTATTTCTCAGTGTACGTCCTTCCAGTACTCACGATTGAGCAGATAGGCGAACACGAAGAAGATGGCCACAAAGATCAGGACAAAGATCCCCAGACGCTCACGCTCAAGCTTGATCGGATCACCCATGTAGGACATGAAGTTGGTCAGATCGTACATGGCCTGGTCAAACTCTGCTCCAGACATGCTGCCTTCGACGGCGTACTCCGGGCAAACGTCGGCGTTGTTGATGTTGCCACTCAAGGGCTCGACGCTGGCCGGGGTTCCGATGTTGGGTTCAACAGCACAAAGCCCCTGCATACCAACCAGAACATGGGGCATGCCCACTGCCGGGAACACCACGTTGTTCACGCCCAGTGGACGGGACTCGTCCTTGTAGAAGCCACGCAGGTAGGAATATACCCAAGCTTCGCCACGCAAACGGGTTTCCAGCGTGAGGTCCGGTGGCGGAGCACCGAACCAGTCAGCGGCCATGTCCTTGTTCATGGAATTCTTCATCAGCTCACCAATCTTGGCGCCGGTGAAGATCAGGTTTTCCTCGTACAGTTCGTCCGGAATCTCCAGGTCATTTGCCACCCGCTTGTAGCGGGCATATTCCATGGAGTGACAGCCCATGCAGTAGTTAGTAAACAGGGCTGCACCGCGCTGCAGGGAGGCTTTGTCAGAATGATCTGACTCAAAGCTGTCCAGCGGCACGGTTGAACCCGCTGCCAGCCCAAGAGCTGGCAGGACCGCGATGAAAAGACCAAAAATCAGCTTTCTCATTATCCTGTCACCCTCTCTGGAACTGGCTTGGTTTTCTCCATACGCGTATAGAACGGCATAAGGATGAAGTAGAGGAAGTACAGCACCGTCAGAATCTGGGCAACCATGGTGCGGCCTTCGGTAGCAGGCACAAGACCAAGATAGCCAAGGATCACAAAGCTCACCGCGAAGATGGCCAGTGCGCCCCGACTCAGCCAGCCTTTATAACGCATGGACCGTACCGGGCTCTTGTCCAGCCAGGGGAGCACGAACAGGATGGCGATCGCCGCACCCATTACAACAACCCCCCAGAACTTGGCGTCCAGGCCAAACAGATCGATCGTTACCGCGCGAAGCATTGCGTAGAACGGAGTGAAGTACCAGACAGGCGCAATATGCTCAGGCGTTTTCAGAGGATTCGCTGGCTCAAAGTTCGGCTTCTCGATGAACAGGCCGCCCCCCTCCGGGAAGAAGAACACCACGATAAAGAAGATGAAGAAGAACACACCCACGCCCAACAGGTCATGGACGGTGTAATAAGGATGGAACGGGATGCCGTCTTTCGGGATGCCGTTTTCGTCCTTGTTCTTCTTGATATCAATACCATCGGGGTTGTTGGAGCCAACTTCGTGCAGAGCGAGGATGTGGAGCACAACCAGGCCCAACAGAACGATAGGCAACGCAACCACGTGCAGCGCGAAGAAACGGTTCAGGGTGATACC
>JAWWAT010000179.1:0-6651 GCA_033721635.1 Marinobacter sp.
CCATCATCCGGTTGAAGGCACGGGAGACAGAACCGATTTCGTCGTTGCGGGTAACCTCTAGCTCAATGGTCAGGTCAGAATTGCTGGAAATCTCGTCCATACGGTCGTGGAGTCGGCGCAGGCGGGAGAACACCAGTCGGCTCAAAGCGGCAGCCGTCAGGAAAAACACCGCAGCAAAGATAGCCACCTGAATGCCACCACTGGTCAGCAACTGCTGTTGCAAACGGGCATCGCTTTCCGCCATGGAATAATCCACTCGGATGGCGCCAAGAACATCGCCCTCACTGGCCTGGTGGCAGCCAAGACAGTTCACACCCTGATAGTTTTCCATGGCGATCACCGGCTCAATCAGGGTGTAGACTCGCCCATCCTCATTGCTGGAGTAGGATTCCACCCGTTCACCAGCCAGCGCTTTCTCATCCAGCGGCTCCCTTTTCTGTTCCGATGCATTGCCGGCCCCGAAGGTGCGGTTCAGATGGTTACTGCGAATCACCCGAACATCCAGCACATCGTCAGACGCCATCACCTTCTCGCGGAGCACATCCCGGTTGCCGATGGTGCCGGTAACCATCATGGTGTTCAGCCCATCAAAATAGGATTTGGCCAGGCCATCCACGTACTTATGGCTGAATTCTTCGAGATGATCACGCTGGGAGTCCGCGCTGTAGAGCACAGTAAACACGAGCACCAGGGAGAAAGCAGCCGCAAGAGCAGCAAGCAACAGGAAGCGGATGGAGTAGTGTTTTTTCATGGTAACCCGACGCAAAGGCCGCTCTTATGGCGGCTTGTAGATTGTTTTAACGATTCATCATGACAACTAACTGTCGCCAAACTTTATAGATATGCGTCAATTATTTCCTGACCTAGATCAGATCCGGGAAAGTTCGTTTACACACGAAGAGGAGAGCCTACAGAAAGAGACTCAAAAGAGTTGGCCTGAAAGCTGCACAGCATAATGACAAGCATTCGCCATACCCAACGCAGACTGTTCGGAAACCGCACACCGGTTGGCCGAAGGAGGAAATCCATCCATGTCCCTACTGACCTCTCTGATCCGGGCTAGCACCCAGTTCCAGCAGGCCATGGAAAAGCGCCAGGTGCCGCCTACAGGGCCGGACGGCGCGCCTGGCAAAACCCAGACGAACACTGTAGAAAGCGAGCCGACACCGGGCGATGACCGCTTCACGCCTTCGGAAAGCAGCCAGTCCGACATCGCCCGTCTGAAAGCTCGCCGACTGGCCATGACAGACTACAAGCAGACTGTGGGGCAGGATCTTGCCTTCGTTCGGGAAACACTGCGGCACAAACTTGCCGAATACAACCTGCACCCGGCAACCGCATTGAACGTGAGCAAAAATGAAGGCGGCAGCGTCGCGGTAGAAGGGAAAATTGCAGACAACACCCGTGCCCGGATTGAAAAAGACCTGAACGTGAACAAAGACTTCAAGGAAGCGTTCAATCGCCTCAGCGTAAACGAGCCAACGCTGCACTTTATGGATAATGCGCTCAAGCTGAACCAGGCCTACGGGGTGAACAACCCCTTACTGGATACTCTGATCAGCGAGAACCAGCAGTTCAATGGCCTGCAGGACCTGGTGCACCGTTACGACACCATCCGTCGCTCGGTCAGTGCCGAGCAAATGGAAGCAGCGGGGAATAGCCGGGCGTACGCGTTCAACCTGAACGCCCGGGCATAACGGAACGACGGATCAGGATGATCAGACCTCGAAAGGCGCCGGATCGCCCTTACCAACACGGGTAACCACCGGAGCCTCGCCGGTAAAGTCCACGACCGTGGTCGCTTCCATACCGCAGAATCCCCCGTCGATAATCAGATCCAGCTCATGCTCCAGGGTTTCCCGGATTTCATAAGGATCTGTCATTGGATCGGTCTCGCCCGGCAGAATCAGGGTGCTGCTCATGATGGGCTCACCAAGCTCGCCCAACAGCTCCTGAACAATGGCATTGTCCGGCACACGGACGCCCACTGACCGGCGCTTGGGATGAAGCAGTCGCCGGGGCACTTCACTGGTGGCATCCAGAATGAAAGTGTAGGGCCCGGGCGTGAAATTCTTCAGCAACCGGTACTGAGTGTTATCCACCTTGGCATAGACCCCAATGTCCGAAAGATCCCTGCACACCAGGGTGAAGTTATGCTTGTCATCCAGCCTGCGGATCCGCTTGATCCGATCTGCCGCCTGCTTGTCACCCAGATGGCAGCCAATGGCGTAGGCGGAATCCGTGGGATACACAATCACCCCGCCACGACGCAGAATGTCCACCGCCTGATTGATCAGACGCTTCTGCGGCGTCTCCGGGTGAATCTGGAAAAACTGACTCATCAACCCTCTCCCTGAGCGGTCCGCGCCGCCATCGCCGGATCCTTCTTGGACCCACCCATACAATTCGGAGACTCCGGCGCAGCGTGACCGGTCGCCTCCCACTCTTCCGGCGAGTAGAGATGCAACGCCAACGCATGAACCGGACCGGCCAATTCCTCGGCAAGAACCTTATAAATCGCCTGATGCCGCCGCACCTTCATCTGCCCCTCGAACTCCGGCGACACCAGGGTCACCTTGAAGTGAGTTTCAGAATTCGGCGGCACACTGTGCTTGTGGCTCTCGTTCTCCACCTGAAGCACACGCGCATCGAAAGCGTCGTTCAGTTTGGTTTCAATAGCATTCTGGATTTTCATTTTTCGATACTCCTGCCTCCGCGTTTTAACCGAAGAGGCGAATGGCACGTTGTCAGAAGCGGGTGTGGCGATGGCCTTCCCAAAAGTGTGCGTTGCCATGGATGGCAACGCCAAGCCCCCATGGGTGAGCCCAGCGATTATGAAGCATCGCTTCATGCGCAGGCGAACGACTGCAATCTGTGATTGCAGGCCGGACCCGGAGGGGGTTCACGGCGTCTTTTGGGAAGGCCATCGCCACAGCCGCCTCTCCTACAGCAACCAGTCTACTACACATACCAGGCACCACCCGAACCTTGACAGCATAAAGCCAAAGCGCCACATTCCCATCCCGATTCCAAAACACCCAAACCGCATGCACCTGTACATCGCCGAAAAACCAAGCCTCGGCCGCGCTATCGCTGCCGCCCTGCCCGGCCCTCACCAAAAAGGCCAGGGCTGGATACGCTGTGGCAATGGCGAAAAGGCTGCCACCGTCAGCTGGTGCATAGGACACCTTCTCGAACCGGCCGAGCCCGCACGCTATAACCCGGCGTGGAAAAAATGGCGCCAGGAAGACCTGCCCATGTTTCCCGAAAAATGGCAAGTCATGCCCAAGGACAGTGTGCGGCAGCAGCTCAAAGTGCTGGAATCCCTGATCCGCCAGGCCCAGACCATTATTCACGCCGGCGACCCCGACAGGGAGGGCCAGTTGCTGGTGGATGAGGTTATCCGCTATTTCGGCGCCAGCGCACCGGTGCAGCGCATTCTGATTAACGATCTGACCCCGGCGGCCGTGGCTCGCGCCATCCAGAGCCCGAAGGACAACCGGGAATTCCGTCGGCTGTCCCATTCAGCACTGGCCAGGCAACGGGCGGACTGGCTATATGGCATCAACCTGACCCGATTCTATACGCTGAGTTACCAGCAGCAGGGGGAGCAAGGCGTCTATTCGGTTGGCCGGGTCCAAACTCCCGTACTGGGCCTCGTGGTTGAGCGTGACAACACCATCGAAAACTTCCAGCCCAAGCCCTATTACCGGGTTGAAGCCCGATTCAAGGCACAGGAGGAGGAAGCCGACCAGCAAACCTTCACCGCCCGATGGCTGCCCAACGAACAGTTCCAGGATTATCTGGATGAAGAGAATCGCCTGCTGAACCGGGAGATCGCTGAACAGATTGCCGATAGCGTCCGAAGCCGACCCGGCACAATCACTGAGTCCCGTTTTCGGGATCGGTCGGAAGCGCCACCGCTACCGTTTTCTCTCTCGGCCCTGCAGATCGAGGCCGGCCGGCTGTTCCGGATGGGCGCGAAAGACGTACTGGATACCGCCCAGAATCTCTACGAGCGCCACCAGCTCATTACCTACCCGCGGTCCGACTGCCGGTACTTGCCGGAAGGCCATTACGCTCAGCGGGAACAGGTGGTGAGGGCCATTGCCCGGGTAGCACCGGATCTTGAGGAGGCCTGTAACGGCGCAGATCTGGACCGCAGGACCGCCGCGTGGAACGACAAACAGGTCGACGCTCACCATGCCATTATTCCAACCAGCCGACCCACGCCCAACGGCAAACTCAGCTCAGCGGAAGAAAAAATCTACGGCCTGATAAGCCGCTATTACCTCATGCAGTTCGCGCCAGATGCCGTGCACCGGGAAGGAAAACTGACTGTAAGAGTGTCCGAACACCAGTTCCGGGCCACGGAAACCGCCATCCTGAAGCCCGGCTGGAAAGCGCTGGAGCTGAAACTCCGGGAAGGGCGCAACGAGCCGGACAAGACGCCCCTGCCGAGGCTGGAAAAAGGCGAACCGGTATTCTGCGAAGATAGCCGCCTTACCGAACGGAAGACCCAGCCGCCCCAACATTTCACCGACGCGACTCTGCTCTCGGCGATGACCAACATTGCCCGGTTTGTCACCGATACCGAACTCAGAAAAACCCTGCGGGAAACCGATGGCCTGGGCACCGAGGCAACCCGGGCTTCCATCATCGACACCCTCTTCAAGCGAGATTACCTATACCGCGACAGTCGACATATCCGGGCCACCGACAAAGCCAAAGCATTGATCGGCGCCCTGCCCGAATCGGTCAGCAAACCGGATCGCACAGCTGTCTGGGAAGCCAATCTGGAAAGCATTCGCCGCGGAGAAGGTGACCCGAGACAGTTCCTCGACACGCTGAAAGATGAAATACGCGCCTTTCTGGACACACCCCAGGGCCAGCCCGTCCAGGATGCCGAGCACGTCGGCACAGCTTCAGCCGAGCCCAGACCTCATTGCCCCAAATGCCGCGCCCCGATGCGGGAGCGAGATGGCAAGTTCGGCCGATTCTATGCCTGCACCCGCTACCCGGATTGCCGGGGTACCCGGCCACTGGAAGAAGCCACGCCCCAGGATGGTACCGGCCAGAAACCCATTCCCTGCCCTCATTGTTTCTCGCCCCTGGTGCGGCGAAAAGGCAAAAAAGGCTGGTTCTGGGGCTGCAGTAATTTCCCCGGCTGCCGACAAACACTGGACGACGACAACGGAAAGCCTGCAGTCCGTTTACGCAAGTCTACATAACGATACTGAACGCAGATCCACATTTTGTGATAATTGCTTGATATAGCAGAGTAGTCCGTCAAAAGCTCTGCTCCATGACAGGCAAGAGAGCAACACTCCGGGAGAGGCTTAATGCGTATTGCTTTGCTTGAAGATGAAACCGAACAGGCACAGCACATCCAGTCGATTCTGTCTGAACGCGGGCACCACTGTGACAGCTTCCCTACCGGCCAGAATTTCCTGAGCGCGGTTCTGCATCGCAGCTACGACCTGCTGATTCTGGACTGGCAGATTCCGGACATGACCGGCATTGACGTTCTGGAAAGCGTTCGAGCCCAGCTGAACTGGCCGATTCCCGTGGTCTTCCTCACCCAACGGGACAGCGAGGCAGACATCGTTCGGGCTCTGGATGCCGGCGCCGACGACTACCTGGCCAAGCCGGCCCGCGCAGCAGAATTGGTCGCGCGCATCAATGCCTTGGCAAGACGCTCCAACCCGGACAGCGAGAAGGAAGTGCTGCACTATGGACCGTTCGAAATCAACACGCAGCAACGGGTTATCGCACTTCATGGTGAAGAACTGACCCTGACCGACAAGGATTTCGACCTGACCCTGTTCCTGTTCCAGAACCAGGGCCGGCTGCTGACCCGGGAAATGCTGCTTGAGCGCGTCTGGGGCCTGGCACGGGACATCAACACCCGCACGGTGGACACGCACATGAGCCGTCTTCGCCGTCGCCTGGGCCTCAACCCTGAAAATGGCTTCCGGATCAAGACGATTTACCAGCGTGGTTACCGCCTGGAAGCCATGAAGGCACAGGATCAGGCGTTTGACGCCCAGGAACCCGCCAGGGCAGCCAATGACTGAAAGCCCGGCTCCGCGCTTGCCTTCACTTCTGCTGATGCTCGCGTTTCTTGTTTGCGCAGCACCGACGGCTGCAGAGCTCTCGGTGACCCGTGGATCTGTGGGGCATTCCGACGCATCTGCCGCCAATGCGGTGCCTGAGTGGATCTACACACTACGGCCTGGCGAGAGTTTTTCGGAAGTGGCCGGCGATCTGCTCGCACCGAACTTTTCCGCAAGTCGCCTGCTTCAGTACAACAGAATTGGCAATGGCGCCACACTTGGCGCCGGCGACAGCGTTCGAATTCCCCTGGCCTGGCTGAAACGCCAACCGCAACCGGCACGGGCAACCTCGGTCACCGGAACCGTTCAACTGATTTCCGGAAACACGGGGCGCAAAACGCCCCTTGGTGAAGATGTCCTGATCCGAGTCGGTGACGAAATCATATCGGCGTCAGGAACCGCCACCATTGAACTGGCGGACGGCTCGGTAGTTCGGATTTCTCCAAACTCACGGCTTATATTCAATCGCCTGACCCAGTACGGTAAAGCCGGCATGGTCGATACCAGGCTCCGACTCCACAGGGGCGAGATCCAC
>JAWWAT010000180.1:0-6634 GCA_033721635.1 Marinobacter sp.
CCAGTTGGTATTCAGTTGATGATCAACAAACAGAGTAGCCTCGGTCTTCTCCCGATCATAACGATCCCAGCCTGGCTCCCCAACGAATCGTTCAGAGCCGATAAACCCTTGTGACCCTGGCTCCAGGGTGCCCGCCTGTGGCAGGAACTGGGCGGATACCTGGCCTTTGTTCTCCTGGCGGTTCAGGAGCAAAGTCACGCTTGTGTCATCGGTGGCGCGCCAGGTCAGGGAAGGGGAGAGCACGTAGCCATCGTCTTCCACAAAATCGACCTGCGTGTCACTGTCGCGCCCCAGTGCGATCAGACGGTACAGCAAATCACCGCTCTCGTTGACGGGGCCGGTTACATCCACCGCCAGTTGCTTGCGATTGAAGGTACCGTACTGGGCCCAGATTTCACCGGCCTGTTCATCTTCCGGGAGCTTGGATACCCCGTTGATGATGCCACCCAGATCGCTCTGGCCATAAAGCATGGAGGACGGGCCTTTCAGCACTTCAATGCTTTCCAGGGCATACACGTTGGTACGAACGGTGTTATAGGAACCGTAGATCTGGCGCAGACCATCGAGATAGCGCCCGGCATCAACACCACGAACTTTCGCAGAATCGATTCGGGTGTCAAAACCAAAGTTGCCCGCGTACACACCCGGAGTGTAGAGCAGAGCATCCTGAATATTCTTGGCGCCGGAATCTTCGATGAACCCGCGATCGACGATTGAGACAGAATAGGGTTGCTCTTCTACGGGCACATTGAGCTTGCCGACTGCAGGCGTTTTCTCGAGGGGCATGTAGTCGGGTGCGGTAATGGCATCGGAAACCACATCCAAAGCCTTGAGAGTGGTGGTTTCATCGGTCTGGGATTGTGCATTGGCCAGGGAGCTGGCGCCGAGCAGGGAAGCGAGCGCGACGAAACTGCGGCGTCGGGAGCTTGGGGCTTTCATAGGTGTTTTACGCCTCGTTTGTGAATACGGAGGCGAATGATAACAATTATTATTAAAGTTACAAGAACTGGCAAAACATTCGTCGGACAGGTTTAGTCCACAGTAAACGAGAGAATTCTTGAGAGATGGCTGTAGGGCAGGCCGCTCTCATCATGCCAGCGATTGAAGGCTTCCTGGGCCTGCATAAGCCCCTTCTTGCTGGTGGGAGAGGCGTCCAGTAGCTCCTCACGGTGCAGCGCAGCGATCACATCGCGGGAGAGGATAAAGCCGTCCCAGCCCACGCGGCGGAGAAAATACTGGGCACTGTTGCCGCCGAGCCGGGCTCCGTTGCGTTTGAGCCAATGCAGTAGGCCGGCCTGGTCGCTACTGGGCCAATGAGCCAGAAATCTGCCGAAACTGCCGTGTTCCCGAGCGGTATCCACGATCATTCGGGCGTTTTCGGGCACGGTCCGAATTTTCTGGGCGTTCCTTACGATCCGTTCATCGCCGGCCAGTTGCTCGAGTACCTCGGGTGGAACCTGTTGCCAGTAAAGCGGAACGAACCCCTCGAATGCCTCCTCAAATTTCGGCCATTTATTTTCGATCACCCGCCAAACGAACCCCGCTTTGAAAATGCATCGGGTGATTTCCGAGAGGTATCGATCGTCCCCGAGTGCTTCCAGTTCGCCCGGTTCTGCCACTCTTGGCAGCCGTATGTGGACCTCATTTTCACCGCCTTTCTGGAGGACGGCCTGTTCGTAAATGCGGGAAAAAGACATAGTACTCTCTGAATCAGTCGAGTCTGTTAAGCGATTTCCGCCGGCCTATCCGCGACAGACCTGCGATCAAGGCGCCCAGCAATGCCAGGGCAGGGCGCACGATGAATCGGAATACCCAGCTGCCGATATACAACACGGGCAGCAGTATCAGCATCCATCCGAGAAACTGCACCAGTTTTGCCGGGTAACCGAGGATTTCGGACACCTCGGCCAGAAAGTCGTTGATAATACCCGGGTGCGTGACTACCAGATATCCGGCGCCAATCACGGCGGGCCATTTTGCGTATCGGGCAGTCGTCATCAACATGCGCCCGCTATTGGCGAGGCGAGCCCCAAGCGCTGCGGACCGGGTACCTGCGGCGGCACTTCTTGAAGAAACCGCAACCGCCCGACCGGCCCGAAGCACTTTCAATGCGCTGGCAAAAACCAGAACATCCACCGATGCCCAGCCAACGTCAGCGGCGGACACGTCCTCTCCCGTTCGGTGCTGAATCTCAAGGTTGCGGATGCCACTGGCAAAGAATTGGTTAATGTTCTCCAGCACCCTTTCCGTTCGGACCCAGATAATGTCGCCCTGATCGTTCATTACAAACTGGCCCAGGAAATCATGTCCCTCTTCCTGGATGAAGCGTATCGCGTACCAACCGCGTTCTTCCCGAGTCAGCCTCTCCGTTCCCGGACTGCCTTGCTGGCCGGCTGTATCGGTGTCGGCTTTTTCGTTCCCGGTTATGAACTCCACAGCCGATTGGTATTTATTGGCCAGATCGTTCATCAGTTCGATAGAGCCAATCGGGTTGCGCAGGAAATAGTGAATGGGCGGAAGAATGTTTTCCCCATACAACCGGAGAATTTCCCGGAACTCGGGTTCGGGCCCGTAAACCGGAAAGATCTCGCGGGTCATGGCAGGGTATCGTAGATAGGCTGCGCGGGCCTTCAGGAGTAAAAGCTCGTCGCCCGCCATATCGATTAGTGCGGCCTGAACTTCAAGTGGTTCCGATTCGATGCGGGGGAATTCCTGGAGAGTATCCTCCGCCTGAATCCGGACCAGCCGTTCCTCAATCAGCATAGGCTGCGACGTGACCGTCGATATCAATGCAAGGACAGTGGCGAGCCCGAGAATCACGAGAAATTTTCTCATGGCCGGGCACCTGCAATGCAGTAGACGCTCGAAGAACGGAGTCTCAACACTAGTGGAAATCCTTGCGCTGGGCATGGCTCATTAAATAAAGAGCGCCTGCCAACGCCAAAACCGATATGGCGAGATAGATGGCATCCAGCGGGGTCTGGAACCGAATATCCACCACAGCCCGGAAGAATTCGATAATCACCGCGAGGATAACCACTCGGGCGATCTTGTCTTTTAGCTGATCGAAGGAGCTCACGTTAAACGGATGACTTGGGGACTTCTCCTCGGCCTGGTCAATTGGAGAGACAAACAGGCGGTAAACGCCGGAGCCGAAAATCAGCAGGACGATGGCAATCAGGTAGATGTCGACAGCAATGATGATTTTGGGGACCACCGTGTCGTGTATGTCTTCGGTGCCTCCGCCGAAATAGTAAACGGCGGCGTCCACGGCAACATGAATCATGTCGGCAGTGCCAATCAGAAAGAGAACTGTAGCGCCTAGGAGGCTGGGTACGACGGCCAGCATGACGAGCAATCGTGAGTTCCAGAGCACGACTTCAAACCGCTTCTCGGCATTGTTCTCCTCTGATTTCCGCGGACCTTTTTCCTGGCTCATATAACTCCCGTTGAAAATAGACATCTGGGCAAGATACCGATGTTAGCCCCTATTTCGTGATCCTCCGAGACCAGTTTCGGGGACTTGCTTTTGTAGGGGGATCAACCACCGACTAAGCTTTGAAGAGTAGCTTAAATGTATGCGCCCCGAAAATGCAGATCATTGCCGGTATACCCGGTGTCTTCTGCGCGGCGGTCTGACGGGAGTGGCAAGGGGCTGTAAATCAGGCAAAGCGTGGATTTGTGATCAGGGAAGCCCGGGAAGAGGATCTGCCTGAAATGGTGGGATTTCTTGCCAAGCTGGCTCTGCACGTATCGGGCGCGCCTCCCCACGATTTGAAGGAAAGTGAATATAAACGCCTTTTGAGAACCCTGCATTCTTCTCTGGACGACCCTAATAGACGATTGGTTGTGGCGGAGAGCAAGAGTTCAGGGCTCGTGGGTATGGGTTATGTCTATATCTGGCGAAGCCAGGGGATCTGGGAGCAGTCCGGATCAATAGAATTTAAATCTGGCATCATTGATGATATCTGGGTGGAGCCGGAGTTTCGGGG
Organism: Marinobacter sp.; assembly: GCA_033721635.1. GTDB lineage: Bacteria > Pseudomonadota > Gammaproteobacteria > Pseudomonadales > Oleiphilaceae > Marinobacter. The sequence continues at coordinate 3,993 of JAWWAT010000180.1, forward strand.
ACTTGGCATCCTGAAAGCATTGTTGCGCGAGCTGGTGACGTTTGCGGAAGAACATCATGCCTCGGAACTGATCCTCGAGTATTCTGCTTCAAACAAGGAGGCCAAGGCGGCCTGGACCAAGCTGGGTTTCAAACCTACCGGGGTTCGAGCTGCAGCATTCACCTCAATGGTGAAGCAGGCACTGGCAGAACCACAAGGATAAGAAAAGGAAACTAGTAATGATCGGCGATCGCAGGGTAAATGTGTTTTACGATGAGATCATGCTCGGGCATAACCCGGAGGTGGATCTCCCTTTCATGCCCAGTCGGGTGGAAAAACGCGTTCGATCCATTCTCCAGGGCCTGGATTTCAAATGGAGCTACCCGGAGCACCCTGGGCGGATCAGCGCCATCAAGGAGTACCTGGATGAAAACCCGGTGGCCGGTATTCAGTTCAAATCTGGCGCTGCTGCCGCAACCTACGATCAGCTGGCCCGGGTTCACACTACTTCCTACCTTGATCACATTTTTTCTTTGGACGGCAAACGGGCCTGGCTTGATAAAGACACAACGGCGGTATCGCCCGACAGTATCAAAGCGGCCACTGCTGCGGCCGGCAACGCCATTGCCGCTGTTGAAAGCGTTGTAAAAGGGGAGTGTGATAGCGCGTTTGCCCTGATTAGACCACCCGGCCATCACGCCGAACCGGTTCGCGCACGAGGATTCTGCCTGCTCAACAACGTTGCGATCGCTGCGGCCCATGCCCAGGCCAAACTGGGTTGTGAAAAAATCCTGATCATTGACTGGGATGCCCATCATGGAAATGGCACCCAGGACATCTTCTGGGCAGACCCGGATGTCCTTTTCTTCGACACCCACTGTGCGGCGCCTTTCTACCCTGGTTCTGGCCACATGGAGGAGATCGGAGACGGGCTAGGGGAAGGCTACACCATTAATGTTCCATTGCCGGAAACCGCTGGTGACGTTGCCTTTGAGAAGGTATTCCGGGAAATCCTGATGCCGGCTGCGGATTACTTCGAGCCGGATCTGGTGCTCGTCTCTGCCGGCTTTGATCCGCATAGAAACGATATGGCTCTCAATCTCACCTACGATGGCTTCAAGGTCATCACTGGCATTGTTCAGGCGATTGCCGACAAACACTGTGAGGGTCGGTTAGCGCTGGTTCTGGAAGGTGGTTACAGCCTGAGTTCCTTGTCCCAGGGTGTGCATGCCGTGCTCGAAGTGCTAGCAGGAGGGGAGGTACCGGAAGTTCACGAAATAGGTGTTCTTGAGGCCGAAGAAGCCGCCGAGTTCCATCGGTCTGCTTTCAGTGATGAAGACTGAGTCTGCTTTGGGCAAGAGAGACTGGGTCAGTCGGGTGAAAACACCCGGCTGGCCGCCTCCAAAACAATCCCGTGCCGCTTCGCCAGCTTCACCCGATCGTCATCGTAGCCCCCGCCAATAACCGTTGCCACCGGGATGTCGTGACGTTTCAATTCATTGAGCACCTGACAGTCCCGCTCGAAAATTCCCGCCTCGGATATGTTCAGCCTTCCGAGTGGATCGCCCTGGAAAACATCCACTCCTGCATCGTAGAGCACGATGTCCGGGCGAGATCGCTCAAGTGCCTGGTGCAGCGTTTCGATGACAACCTCCAGATAAGCATCGTCTTCGAGGCCATCAGGTAAGGCCACATCGAGATCGCTTAACTTTTTCTCGAAAGGGTAATTACGCTCACAGTGAATCGAGCAGGTGAAGGCATTCGGCTCACCCGCTAACAAGGCAGCCGTACCGTCCCCCTGATGGACATCCACATCGAAGACAAGTACACGTTTAATGGCATCCTGTTGCAACAGAACGTTGGCGGCGATCGCCAGATCGTTGAGGATGCAAAAGCCGGCAGCGTAATCGTAATGGGCATGATGAGTGCCACCGGCCAGATGACAGGCAATGCCATGCTTAAGGGCCAGCTGAGCCGTCAGAACCGTGCCGGAAGGGGCGAGGAACGTGCGTCGAACGAGGCCCTTGCTCCAGGGCAAATTCATCTGACGTTTCTCCCTTGCCGAGAGTTGATCGCCGGCGAACCGGGCAAGGTAATCCGGGCAGTGGGTCCGGGTCAGCCACGCCTGTCTACACGGGGCAGGGCGGAAGCCGTTGGCTTGAGTCAGAAGCCCCCTCTCGCGAGCGTAGTCAGCAAGAAGTCCGAACTTTTCCATAGGGAAGCGGTGCTTGGCCGGAAACGGGAAACTGTAGTCTGGATGGTGAACCACGGGTACGGGCATTGGATCGTCCGGGAGCGGTGTATTTGCTGCGTCAGAACGTTATTCGGCGGGTACCGCTGCGATACCTGAATCGCACATTGCCTGGATCTCCTCGCCGGAATACCCGCATTCTGCCAGCAGTTCGGTGGTTTGCTCGCCCAGCCGTGGTGCCCCTTGCCACTGTTGCTCTGGTGTCGCCGAGAAGCGTGAAGGTGTCCGGGCCTGACGGAGCCGCCCAGCCTGTGGGTGATCATAGTTTGATAGCAGGCCGTTCGCCTCGACCTGAGGATGGTCCAGCACTTGGGTTCTGGTTAACACCGGGGCGCAGGGCACTTGCTCGGCTTCCAGTTTTGCCAGCCAGTGTTCGGCCGTGTCGGTTTTGATAACCGACTGGATCAGCTCC
>JAWWAT010000181.1:0-6615 GCA_033721635.1 Marinobacter sp.
CTTTTCGATAAAGCCGGTAGTCATTTAAATTTTTCCCAATAAAGCTGAACACTCTCCGAACATTCTCATCGAATTGTTGAGGGAAAGGCTCCGCACTTTCATTTATTCTCACGATGGTTTCTTCAAAATCCCTCCATCCTTGCATCGATTGCAAAATCAGGGAGACGGCTTGGACTTTGGTGCGGGTACCATCAAACAGTTGCGGAGTCAGCCAAAAGTCATCCGTCAAAATAAACAACAATCTAGCTTTGGCTTCGGGTGGCGAGTGCCGCAAGATACTTTCTTCGCCTTTCTCATTGTCTGAGATTATGTTGGTGGCGAATTCTAGCGCCACGCGCTCTCGATCCAAACTCGAAGAGAGTGCGATGGAAAGGTCGTTAAAAAAGGAGATAACCGTTTGAGTTCCTTGTTCCGCGAGGTTCGCCGCTGCGAGGGAAAGGTTTACGCCTGTACCGAGTGCATACACCGACAGTCGCCCATACCATCCGAACGCATCGGTTACGGGATCGAACAACTCTAAATACCTGAAATCCACGTCTCCAAGAGCTTTGTAGACGTAATGCAACATCTGGACGATATTCGATGGGTCAACTTCAAGTAAAAAGCTGCCGGATGCTCCAACCCCAAAGACAATACCCGCGTGCACATTGAAATAAAACTTCCCTGTTGTATCGCTAAATTCCAAGCGAATCTGAAATTCGCCTCCAAGTCCTGCAGCTCCCTCAACTTTTTTACCGATCCCACAAAGCTTTTGCCACTGAGATTGCCTGGATAAAACATCCGTCCAGAGCAAGGCGCCAGCAAGTTCACAACCGACTCGTATACCTGCAAACACACCGCCATCCACCGATGCGCCTTGCCCATCCTTTCTGGCTGCTACGCCCTTTAACTCTGGAATACCGTTACTGCTATTCACCTCTACATTGGCCGCAATAAGTGCCGAAGCACCTGCGAAACCGGTTAGAGATGCCCGAACCTTTGCCTGAAAATGCCCTAAGGAAGCTTCCTTCTGTTCGCCATCTGGTCCACCTAAGCGATAGGTAACACGGGCTTGGGATCGGTTGTTCGCAGGATACGACTTCTCAACTTCCACTTTCCCTTGCGCAAGCGCATATTGCCCCTCTGCTTTCGCCTGAAAATGCACCTTCCCCTTGCGCGGATCAAATTCACCCGAAGCTGCCGCACCGGCAGCAAAGCGCATGAACTGCGCTTCTGCGGAGGCATCAAACCCGGTTTCATCGACCGCTTCCCGCCTGGCTTCCGCGTCGCCCCAGATGGACCAGGATGCCTCATCGTAAAACTTGTTCAACGTCGTCATAAGCGCGCCATTCTTATCCGGCTCCCAGAGGGTTGCGTTGAACTTGACGTTGAGTTCGCTCCGGATAGCATCTCGAAGCTTCGCCGGGTCAACACCGTTCTCGGTCAGCCAACCCTTGCTGCGCTCCCTGTCCCGCGATGCCATCGAATACCGGCGACGGTGGTTCGCGATCTTGTCAGAACGCACGAAAGTGACGTGTTTGTTGCCAGCCAATCGTTTTATTTCGGTAATAGGCGGGATGGTTTGCATATCGTTGGTCAGGACTGAGCGCGCCTCAAGCTCGTTTATCAACCGCTCTTTCTCCTCCTGCACTTCAGACAACAGTTGCCCTTCGCCCTCGGTCGCGCCAAGTTCAGAGTCGGTCTCGCCTTCATCGAGTCCATCAAGCTTCTTGTAGAATTCGGTTATCGGACCACAAACAAATTCCTCTTCTTCGACCCACTCTGCCAATTCCGCCTCGGTGAGAAGAATCAGCTCGTCCGCTCCGGTGACGTGAACGACTTCCACAATTTCTTCGGAACACGATGGCTCCTGGACAACAGAACCCATTTCACAGCTCGAGAATTGCTCCTCGTTAGCCGCCGGAAGCTTGAGCGGTTGTCCCGGGAAGATTCGATCCGGGTTCTCAATTTCAGGATTCAGCCGCATCAGGCTGCTGAGGGTCGTTTGATGCCGTTGTGCAATCGCACTGAGGGTGTCGCCAGAGCGAACGGTATATTCAGAATTCATCAGGCAACTCCGTATGCCAAATGGTTATCCACTGCCTTCAGACGTGCGCCGGTCGAGAGCTCAGGATCAGACAGGATGGCTTGAATTTCGGCAAGCTTGATCCGCTCCCCGTGAACCACGGCCAGCTCGGCGTAACGGCTCACATCCTTTTCGGTTTGAAATCCCAGTGCGGTTGCCTCACCGATCCATTGCTCCAACCGTGCTTGATCCTTTATGTCGAGGAACCGGCCCAGCTTCTCTACGAACTCCTCCCTGGCACTCCGTGCCAGCGCCGCCACATGAGTATCAGTAAGCAGAAACCAGCCCTCATCGATGGCTTTTCTGGCGGTTTGGGAACCGTCTGAATCGAACCTGGATAGCTCTCCGTCCGACTGGAAGGCCAACCACTCCCTGACTGGCCCGCTGAAGCGAGCGCGTTCCTGCTCGTTCAGCGCAGACATCAAACGCGTGAGCTGCTTCGGTGCGTAATAGCGCAAATAGGAGAAGCCCCCTTCCGGCATCTGCACACTGAGCAAACTGCGCAAATGGCCCGCCAGAACCGGAAGGCTCTCATCCGAGAAAAGGACAATGGCTTTATCCTGCCACTCCGACTGGGCTCGCCACAGCCGTGTCGTCCTGGAAGGTTTGACCAGGCAGGGGGTTACTTCCAAAGCCGCTTCATGTGGTGTACCCAGGAACAGGTACTCCAGCTCGGGCTGATCGTCATACTCGTAAATGAAGCGCGGTGCATCAAACAGCGCGCCGTCGAAAACAATGTAGGCTTTGGCCAGGGTTGTTTCATCCAGCCCCATCATGCAGTCATCCCCTCACATGAACAGGATGATAGGGCGCATGTGCCATCCGGCTTGCGCCCACACTGTTTGACCAGAGCAACGTCGTTTCTGGCTGCTGCTTTCAGGGCCTGGACCGAACTTGGGGTAGGCCCCGCTACAACTCGAGTGTCGGTCTCCGCTAGCTTTGCCGGCTCACTGGAATCGGAAACTTCACTCAGGCTGGCCGGCAGCGCCGGGTCCTGCGCTGAAACCCCACCCCCACTCCCAGGCCCACCACCAGAATTCATGCGCACAGAAGGCCCGGAGACCGTAACGCCACTGGGATCCAGCTTCAAAAAGCTGCCACCGGCTTTCAGCGTAAGTTCGGCGCCCGCCTCGATCACTACCTTCATGCCCGCCTTGTGATGAATCTCGGTGCCGGCTTCAACAAGCTGGTTTTTGCCCTGCTTGCTGTGAAGACTGCCACCGACCGATAGGCTGTAATCGCTTCCAACCGATTCTCGCTGTTCGCCATCGACCGTTTGGTGCGCGCTGCCTTTTACATGGCAAAAATCATGATTCCCCACCGTTCGGTGACTGTCGTTCCTGATCACCTCGGTTCGGTTGTTTTCCGTCAGCAGGTCCAGGTCTTTCTGGGCGTGAACGTATATCTGTTGCTGGTCCGCCTCATCCTCAAACCGCAACTCATTACTTCCCTCGCCCTTGTGGGTCTTGGTTTTCAGGGTGGTGCGGGTTTTGTGCTCCGGCAGCTCATAGGGCGGCGTGTTGGTAGCGTGATGGGTTCGGCCGGTGATGATGGGTTGGTCCGGGTCACCGTCGAGAAAAGAAACAATTACTTCGTGGCCGATTCGTGGCAAGGCCATGAAACCATACTGGCCGCCGGCCCAGCCCTGACTGACTCGGAGCCAGGCACTGCTGTGCTCATCATTCTTTGAATACCGATCCCAGGGAAACCTCACTTTCACCCGACCATATTCGTCGCAGTGTATCTCCTCGCCTTCCGGGCCGGTGACAATCGCGATTTGTGGGCCATCCATCAGGGGGCGTTGCGGGATCTGCGGTACCCAGGTCACGTCGGCAGGTATAGCCTTGAACTGATTGTGGTAAGTAGTCGGTTCGCTGCCGCCCTCTTCTTCCAACGCCTGGGGCTGGGAACCAGTATGGGTAACTGCGGTTAGCAGCCATTCCCGGTTCAGGGCGGCGCTGTCATGCTCTTTCAATTCAAACTTGGCGCCGGCGCTGAAATCCGGGCGATTACTCTCACCGGATGCGGTACTGGCATCATTGCGCAGGGACTGGAGTCTGGCTTCGGTAAACCGCTGGCCACTGACATCGACCTTGAAGCGGCCGGGGTAATCGTAGTGCTGGTAGTCTTCCCGGTGTTTCGAATCGCCGCTGGCCCGCTCATGCATCAGGGCATAGGCAGGGTTCCTGAAGGTGTAATCCTTCATCGCTACGGAAGCGACCCGCACCCGCTCCTCATACCGGAACCGAAAAACCGAGGGGCGCCTGGTGCTGCCCCCGGCTTTGGCGTTATATTCCGCCGGCTCCAGCTTCGGCGCGTCGCCATGATGGTCGGCGATTACAAGCGCCGGCTGTGTGTCCGCGTCCACGCTCCCGTGTTCATAGCGATAATGCCAGCCCTCTTCGGCGGCGAGGCGCTCAAGAAAGTCCAGGTCACTTTCTCGATGCTGAACACAGTATTCCCGCTGCTCCGGCGTGCGCTTCAGATCGAAAACCGTATCGATAATGCCGCGTTCTTCAAGCAGAGTGCGCAAAATGGTGTCGGAGCTCTGGGTCTGGAACATCCGGCTGTTGTGCATCATCCCAAGGCGCCAGAGCGGCGGCTGGATGATCAGTTCATAGCGGGTACGCCGGTGGCCAGCATCACCCCGAACGAATTCGTTGACCACACCGGTGAAGCGCCTGATCGGCTCGCCATCCTGCCAGACCACAAGATCCACCGATTGCTCGAGGATTTCCGCTGACTGAATTGACGGATCGGTACTGGCCAGCTCAAGCCGACCGTAAAACACCTCGGACAAGCATTCGGTCAGGGTAAAGCCAACGAGTGAAAAAATATCAGAGGGGAGACCGCCAACGCGGGCGGTAAACTGCAGTCCATTTGCCTGGGGCATGTCTTCAATCCTTTGAAGTCATCAATCCGGATGTCTCTGCTACAGAAACTGCGCTATCCCTGGCAGTTCCTCCATCGTAGCGGGTGAAACATTAACAGCGTAGTCGCGGTTATTCAACGAAAAGACCGAACGTTACTCACTCGCCTCCTGGAGCGAACGATACCATTCGGCGTACGGCGTGTTCTCGATCTTGCACTGGGTGTAGTCCGGTTCATCATCAGACCACCAGACCGGCCCGCGCTCACCCAGGGCGCGCTTGGCGTGATCCACCTGTTGCCGGGCCTCACGCTCCTGGCTCTCATCGCCGGATACTTTCGCATCGCGCACCATCCGGCGAGCAGACATCAGGCGCTTGACCTGCTCTCGGTACACCTGCTCCGAAAGATCGGGATTCGAACAACGCCAAAGGCGCCCCTTAACCACAAGGTAGCGCCCGTCCGGCGTTTTGATCGTGTCCTTACCCAACCTTTATTCAGGCTTGTAAAGCCGCTGGATACTGGAGAAGTCCAGATTTCCATTGCCCTGCCCCGCATGGAGCTGGAACAGGTTGCGGGCCAGAGAGCCCATGGGAATGGAGGCCTGGTTCTTCACCGCGTTGTCGAAGGCCAATCCCAGATCCTTGGTCATCAGGTTCACCAGGAAGCCGCCCTCGTAGTTGCGTGAGGCGGGCACCCCGTCCATAACACCTGGCCAGGGGTTGTAGACGTTCAACGCCCAGTTGCCACCAGAGCTCTGTTTCATGATTTCCGAGAGCACCGCCGGATCCAGACCGTTCTTCACGCCGAGCGCCAGCGCTTCGCTGGTGCCAGACATCAGAATGGCCAGCAGCATGTTGTTGCAGATCTTGGCCACCTGGCCTGAGCCGTGATCGCCGGCGTGGAAGATGTTCTTGCCCATGGCATCGAGAATCGGCTTGGCCTTGCTGAAGGCCTCTTCGGAGCCGCCACAGATGAACGTCAGAGTGCCGGCCTTGGCACCGCCAACGCCGCCAGAGACTGGCGCATCGAGGAACGGGATGTCCTTGGCACGTGCCACTTCGGCTACGCCACGGGCTGTTTCTGGGGCAATGGTGGAAGAGTCAATCACCAGGGTTCCAGCCGGCAGTTTTGCCAGCAGGCCATCATCGCCTAGGTAGACCGCTTCCACGTGCTGACCGGCAGGCAGCATGGTGATGACACACTCGGCGCCGTTCGCTGCCTCGTGAGCGGTGTCTGCGGTTTTTGCGCCTTCGGACACCAGGGCGGCAACCGCATCCTTGGACAGGTCGAATACGGTGACCTCGTGGCCCGCTTTCACCAGGTTACTGGCCATTGGGCCGCCCATGTTACCGAGACCGATAAAGGTAATCTTTGCCATGTCTTTTCTCCTTGTTGTTGTAATAGATCAGCTAAAAAAATCGTCGATCCAGGCGCTATCCATTTCGGCAAGGGACGCATACCGCCAGCGGGGCTGCTGGTCCTTGTCGATCAAAAGTGCTCGGATGCCTTCCGCGAACTCACCCTTGGTCAGGCACTTCGTGGAGAGCACAAGCTCCTTGTCGAGCACCTCTTTCAGGCTGTTGTGCTTGCAGCCGTGAAGGTGACGCCAAACCAGAGCCAGGGATGTGGGCGAGGCACCAGCCAGCGAGCGGGTTGCTTTCGCCACCCATCCGTCGCCA
>JAWWAT010000182.1:0-6567 GCA_033721635.1 Marinobacter sp.
AGCGATTTCGCGGCAATTTTTTCCTTGATGGCGGCTTTCAGTTGCTGCTGATGCTCAGGCTTCTGGCTCATGGCCAGGCTTTTCATATCGGAAATACCAAGGGTGTCGCAAAGGCGAGCGGAGAACTGGGGTTCCAGGCTGCCCACCGAGAGCCAACGGCCGTCGCTGGTCTGGTAGTAGTCGTAGAATGAGCCCCCGTTGAGCAATGCGCTCTCCGGCTTCTGCTCCTGGCCACCGGCCAGGCAGGCAGCTCCGGCCATGGCGTTCAGCGCAAAGGCCGCGTCGGTCATGCTGATATCCACAAACTGCCCTTCTCCGGTCTGCTGTCGGTGGATGACAGCAGCCAGGATGCCCATCACGGCATGGTGCGAACCGCCAGCAACATCAGCAATCTGGATACCCATCGGTGGCGGGCCGCTGTCGGCTCGGCCGCAGTGGCTACTGACGCCCGCGAGGGAGAGGTAGTTGATGTCGTGGCCTGCTCGATCCTTGTAGGGGCCGGTCTGGCCATAGCCGGTGATGGAACAGTAGATGAGACGAGGGTTTACCGACTTCAGAGCTTCATAACCGATACCAAGGCGGTCCATTACCCCGGGTCGAAACTGCTCGACGACCACGTCGTAGGCCTTGACTAGCTCCAGCACCTTTTCCCGGCTGCCCTCTTCCTTGAGGTTAAGTCCGAGGGACTTTTTGCCACGGTTCAGAAACCCGTGGGCCGTGCTTACGCCAGCATCAAGGGGTGGCATTACCCGGGTCAGATCCACGCGGTCCGGTGCTTCCACACGCAATACATCTGCCCCCATGTCTGCCAGCATCATGGTGGCGTAGGGGCCGGGCAACAAGGTACTGAAATCCAGAACTTTAAGCGACGTCAGAGGACCCGCCATGATGATCTCCTTGTGTTCTTTGAGTTGTCCGAATAGCGTTCGTTTCCTCCATGCTGCCCGGTTTTGCCAACCGGGCCAACTGCCGGTTCCGTCATTCCGATTGGCCGTTTCTACCAGCCCATTCGGGCGGCTTCGGTTGCATTGTTCTGCCGGGGTTTTATGATGGGTTTCGTTTTTCTGGAATGGCGAGCGTGATGTCCGATCTGACGGTTTCGAAGCACTTTGTTCAGGCGGCCCTTGGGGGTGCCGAGAGACTTGGTTTTGATACCCGCGAAATGCTCCGTGAAGCAGGAATCTCGCCCGATCTCCTGCGTATCGAGATGGCAAGGGTCAGCAGTGACCAGTTCAGTCATCTGATGCAGGTACTCTGGAACCGGATGGGTGATGAGTTCATGGGCCTGGGGCCCCGGCGCGCCCGCCCGGGAACGTTTGCCACCATGTGCGCGCTGGTGATCGACTGCCCCAACCTGGAATCGGTGTACCGGCAGGCCTTCCAGTTTTCCCGTCTGTTTGAGCCCATGGTGTCGATGGAACTGGAAATCGGCGATGACAAGGCTCGGTTGGTCGCCCGAATGGAGGGCGAAATCAACGACCCGAGCTTTTTCCTGAGGGAGAGTATTCTGGTGATCTGGCACCGCCTCGGCAGTTGGCTGATCGGCCAGCCCATCGAGCTGGAGAAGGCCGAATTCGATTACCCCCGGCCGGCCCATGGCGACGAATACCGACACATCTTTCGCTGCCCCCTGGCATTCGAGTCCGACAAGATTGCCCTCACCTTCGACAAGCGTTTCCTGTCGGCGCCCGTCATCCGCGACAAGCCGGAGATGCGGCAGTTCCTGAAGACCTCCCCGGCAGACCTGCTATCCAGACCAGACGAGAGCAACACCTTTACGGGACGCATCCGGGCCCTGATCGGCAGGGATCTATCGAAGCCGTTGCCGGATTTTGAATGGATTGCTGCGGAACTGCACACCAGCCCGCAAACGCTGCGGCGCCGGCTCAAGCAGGAAAATACCTCGTTCCAGGAGATCAAGGATCTGTTGCGCCGGGATATGGCGATTTACTACCTGAGCCGACAGGAACTTCCCATTAATGACATAGCCGCCAAGGTCGGTTTCACCGAGCCATCAACCTTCCACCGTGCCTTCAAGAAGTGGACCGGGGTGACGCCCGGCGCATACCGGGAAGGCGAGCGCGGCAACCTATCCGAATGACTCGTGAGCCCTAGGGAGCCTGAAGCGACCGTATTAACTGCCCCAGCGTCTCGGCGATTTCCTGAACCCGCTCCCGGTTTTCAGCGAGCTGGAGCAGACGGGAGCCATCCCGGGGATCGTAGACCCAACAGGTGGAGACCGCCACCTCGCACCGCCATTCAACCCTGGGGTTAATACCGAAAACCGACATTTGCTCCGCACTGCGCAGAATCCGGCCATCCTCGGCCCGTCGAATTTCCTGAATCTGCACCTGGTCTCCCTGGGTGCCGACGCGATATTCGACATCTGCCGGCCGGTCCAGCCTGACCACCGCCTGATCTCGGCGCCAGCCCGCCAGCTCAAGCAGACTGTTGATATGAAGCGTCAAAGCCTCGCGGTCTGAATCGGCAAGGTAAAGGTTGCGCAAGGACTGAATCCTGCCCTCTCCTGCCGGTTCGATCACGGCCACCTGCTCACTCTCACCAGCGTTCTGTGGTGCCAGAGCATTCTGCTTGCGGGCCTTCTCGATTGAGGTGATCAGTTGCAGGGATTCCTGGTAGTGGGCTCCCTCAGCGCCGGCACGGCCTACATAGCTCTCCAGCGCTGACTGGGCCTCGTTCAGGTGAGCAGACTGCAACATCACCCGGCCCCGGTAAAAGTAGTAATCGGCCGGTTTTTCCCCTTCCAGTTGTTGCAAGCGGTTCAGATACTCGGCTGCCTCGCCCCAGTTCTCGGCAACCACTGCCTCCTCGGTGGCCAGCATCAACCGTCGGGTTTCGTGCTCGGGCGCGAGCGCCAGCGCGGGACCCGCCAGGAGCACGGTAGCCAGGACGGCTCCGAGGGCAAAACAGCGGCCTGTTTCAAATGATACTGCCATGGCATCTACTCCTGCTCGTTATCTGCGCCAACCGCCTGTTCCTCTGAACCAGGCAGGTCATTGTCCCCGGTCTCCCGGAACCCTTCCTCGTCGTCAACTTCCGCCTGATCCATTATTCCCTTTGGCAATTCCCTTTTGACCCGAACACCCAGCTCAACAAAACGATTGGCCTGCGAGATGAGATTACCGCGCCCCCGGGTCAACGTGTTCATGGCCGAATCATAAGTGCCCTGGGCGGTATGCAATTGAGTGCCCAGACGCTCCATCGCCTCCACAAACACCCTGAGTTTGTCATAAACGGCGCCCGCCCGCTCAGCGATACGCCGGGCATTCTGGCTTTGGCGTTCGTACCGCCAGATGTTCTCAATGGTTCGCAGTGTTGCCAGTAGCGTGGTTGGAGTCACAACGATAATCTTTCGCTCGAAGGCTTCTGCGAAAAGGTTCTCGTCCTGCTGAAATGCTGCCACAAAAGCAGGTTCTATTGGCATGAACAGCAGCACGAAATCCGGAGAATGCAGGCCATGGAGCTGGCTGTAATCCTTTTCACTGAGGGTACGGATGTGATTTCTCACAGCCTCAACGTGCTGTTTAAGAGCCTCTTCCTTGCCCCCGGAGTCCTCTTCCTCCGTTACCCACCTCTGGTAGGCTACCAGCGAGACCTTGGAATCAATGATCAGATTGCGGCTGTCTGGCAGATGAACAATGACATCCGGTCGATAGAGCTGATTGTCGCTGTCCCGGTAGCTCCCCTGGGTGTCGTATTCCACGCCCTTACGCAGCCCGGATTTCTCCAGCACCCGCTCAAGGATCAGCTCACCCCAGTTACCCTGAATCTTCTTGTCGCCCTTGAGAGCCCGGGTCAGATTGGATGCTTCCTCGGTTATCTGTCGGTTCAGGTCCTGCAGTGATTTGATCTCACTACGCAGGGCCTGCCTATCCCGGGTTTCGGTGGTATACACGTCCTCAACCCGCTTGCGGAAGTCCTGCAACTGGTCCCGGAACGGATTGAGCAGGGTATCGAGACTCGTGCGGGTCTGCTGGCTGAAATGCTCGCTCTTCTGTTCGAAAATCTTGTTGGCAAGATTCTCGAATTCCTGTTTCAGGGCATCCCGGTTGCGCTCCAGCAGCTCCAGCTTTTCGTTGGCGGATCGGCGTTCCCTGTCGATGGTTACTTCCTTCTCCCGGAGCTCAACGCGAGCCTCGCCCACTTCCCGGGAAAGTTCGTCCGACCTTGCCTGCAAGCTCTGGCGTTCAATTTCGAGCTGCTCCAGCCGCTGCTTTCGGCTCTCCAGGTCCGATTCCAAACCGGCCAGTCGATTCTCAAGCCCTGCGGCATGCTGTCGCCAATACTCGACGTCCTGCTCAAGTCGACCATTCCTGCCCCAAAATCCCCTCAGAACTGCCAACAGGATCAACACAACCATCAGTCCCGCTATCAGATCAGGTCGGGACAACATCATTTCTGTGATGGCTTCAGGCACCGGGCACTACTCCTGTTCAGGTTCTGTGTTTGCGTGAACTGTGTCTGATGTTTAGCGTCAAGACAGTCTACCTCAGGACGGGAACCTTTTGCCCGGGACGCCGTCACTCTGAACGGCGGCGGCGGAGATGGACCACGACTGCTTGGCAATATTTGAAAGCCCAGGCATCTGACTCTGGACGGTCACCGTAATATCGTCTAAAAGGGTAAAATGTTCGCCGGGCAAAGGGTTATTACCTTTTATTAACCGCCAGGCCAGAACCGGATCAGAAACGGATAACCGATCATGCTGAAAGAATTGTGGCGAAAACTGGAGGCTGAGTTTCTCCACAATGACTGCTCCGACCAGGAGAGCGACGCAGGGTTGTTCGGCAAGCGTTCCAAGCAGCCCTTCAGAATTCTTCCGAATATCACCCATACAGGCGAGTTTCATCTTGAGCGCCTGACCAACCTGTTGAAATCCCGGTATGGCAGGAGCTTTGGAGCTACCTCAAGTGAGGCCGAAAGCGACGAGGAGGTCAGGGAACTGATCAGTTTTGCTGCAAGGATTCAGGACCAGGACGTTCAGCGAGAGCTGCTGCTTTTCTACCTGAATTGTTCACCGGTTGTGCAAGAATATCTGCGTGCTGAGACTGTTCTCGGTGAAGGACATTTTCTGTCGCGGTAAACACTACTGCCCCTTAACCATCTGTAAATCAACCACACAGGTTGGATGCTGTATACTGCCTCTCCGGATATTCTGGTTTCACACGCACAGACCGTCATAGCCGTTCCGACTCGGACGTGACAGGCTGCCAGCTCAGGGGTTTTTCATGGGTTTGAAGTGTTTTCGGGCTGGACTGCCCAAGCTTTCCGTTACCGCCCTTGCAGGCATTTTTCTGCTAACGGGATGCTCGGCAGACCGCTATCTCATGGTTCAGAAAACGGACCTGAATGAGCTCGGAGCGTCGGTTAAGAGCCAACGAGCCACCCTGGTGACCATGGAAGAAAACGCGGCCGTTCGGCACGAACAGGCCCTCTCGCAGAACCGCTCAAGCACGCAAACCATACTGGACGCGATCGCCACCCAGGTGGAAAAACCGGAATGCCCCCCGGTGCAGGCCCAGAAGCAATGCCCCACCACAGACAGATCGAAAGGCCGCGCCGATCGCCTCCAAGGCAAGGTAATCGTCGGTGAGGTAGAAAACTTCTATCTCGCTGGCCCAGGATTGATCTATAAAGCCCGAATCGACAGCGGTGCAGAAACCTCCTCTATCGACGCTCGCAACATTACGCGGTTCGAACGGGACGGCAATAACTGGGTGCGGTTCGATGTGCCTGTTCCCGGGGCCGACAACTTCGTAACCCTGGAAAAAGAGATCTCACGGCGCGTTCGCGTTATTCAGGCGAGTGCGGAGGAGGCAGAACGCCGTGTCGTCGTCGAGCTCCAGTTCTTTATTGGTGATCACCAGCAGGTGGCCGAGTTCACACTCGCCGACAGGACCAACCTCACCTACGAAGTTCTGATAGGTCGCAATATTCTGCGCGACGTAATGCTGGTCGATGTGGGCAAGGAGTACGCGACCGAGTTACCCGAATCCATCCGCAACAGCAATGGTAACGAATCGTGACCACCCGCTCGCGCCTGCCCTTTTACATCGCCGTTTTCCTGCTGATCTCGGCAGGCATTTCCCTGGCCGTCTGGCGTCATATTGAACTCGGAATTCCCTGGCTCACCGGCGAGCAACGCCCGGTCTGGATGGTCGAGGCCCGGATTGATTTCGACGCAGGCGATGGCTCGGTGCTTGCCAGCCTCAACATTCCCGAGCAACCACCGGGCTTTCGCATCCTGACCGAACAGGCGGCGTCACCTGGCTACGGCTTCTCAATCATCGACAGTTCCGGCAGCCGCCGCGCGGAATGGAGCAAACGCGAAGTCTCGGGGCCGCAGACCCTGTATTTCAAAGCCCAGTTTATTCCGGATCCAAACGCACAATCGGAAATTCCGGCACAAAAACCGAAAACCCCGAATACTTTCTGGGAAGAACCCGAAGCAACCGCCGTCGAGGAAATTCTGGAGCAGGCAAAGGCCCGCTCAAGCACGCCGGAGAGTATGACCCGCGAGCTGATCCGATTGATGCAGCCCGACAC
>JAWWAT010000183.1:0-6550 GCA_033721635.1 Marinobacter sp.
CAGCACGGACTTACGGGAAACCGAGGTCCAGTTACCGAAAATGACGTCGACCTTTTCCTGGGCCAGCAGCTCGCGGGCTTTCTCGGCGAACAGCGGCCAGTTGGAGGCCGGGTCTACAACAACCGCTTCCATCTGACGACCGAGCACACCGCCTTTGGCGTTCTGCTGTTCGATCAGCATTTCAACGGTGTCTTTCAGAACGGTTTCACTGATGGCCATGGTGCCGGACAGCGAATGCAGAATGCCCACTTTGATGGGGTCTTCCGCTGCCACGGAATTGAAAGAGATGGAAAGTGCGAGTGCAGAGAGTCCAAGTTTCACGTGTTTTTTGAGGCTCATGTTGTGCGTCCTTTTCTTTAGTTGGGGTATGCAGTTCGTCTTGAAACGCACAAAAAGCACTGCATCTGCTGTTCCACATTCCATACATTTGCAGCCAAAACAACGAGTTATCTAGTATACAAGCCAGAGATGTGGCGCCACGGGGCCATCGCCACCTCACGAAACCACTGTTTTACCGTTCCGTTTTGGTGCGCTCGCACCGGCTTTGGGCGCACCGCGCCGAGGCACTCCTATGCCAAAACTTCTTAACTATCTGTTTTAATTGAACTATCAAGAAATTTTGGCAAATGGCACAGGCATTGCCATTTCACATGTATACAAGTTGATAACCTTCA
This sequence comes from Marinobacter sp., assembly GCA_033721635.1. GTDB lineage: Bacteria > Pseudomonadota > Gammaproteobacteria > Pseudomonadales > Oleiphilaceae > Marinobacter. Next base: position 675 of record JAWWAT010000183.1, read on the forward strand.
TGAGGACGACCAATGCCTTCAACACTCGGATGGACCATAGAGGACTGGCAGAGCGCCTATAAAGACGGCGCCTCGCCGGCTTCACTGCTGGGCGAGTTACTGGCGGGGCTGGATACCACAGATGTGGCCTGGATTTCCCTGCTGGATGGAGAGGGCCTGGTTGCAGCCCTGGCAGAGCTGGAGCAGACCCTGGAAGCCGCCGGCGGCGACAAGGCCGCCTTGCCTCTTTATGGCATTCCGTTCGCCGCCAAAGACAATATTGATGCGAAGGGTTTTGAAACCACCGCCGCCTGCCCGGCCTTCGCCTATGCCCCGGAAGAAGACGCCACCACCGTTGCCCGCCTGAAGGCTGCCGGCGCGGTGGTGATTGGCAAGACCAACCTGGACCAGTTCGCCACCGGCCTGGTGGGCACCCGGTCACCCTTCGGCGCAGTGCCGAACAGTTTCAAGCCGGAGGTGGTCAGCGGAGGCTCCAGTTCCGGCTCGGCCTCCGTGGTCGCCCGGGGCCTGGTGCCGTTTTCCCTGGGCACCGACACCGCCGGCTCGGGACGGGTGCCAGCAGGGCTGAATAACCTGGTGGGCCTGAAGCCAACCCGGGGTATGTTCAGTATTCGCGGCGTGGTGCCGGCGTGTCGCTCTCTCGACTGTGTATCCATTTTTGCGCTTACCGTGAACGATGCCGGGCGAGTGTCCGATGTGATGACCGGATTCGACGCCGGCGATGCCTTCTCCCGCACGGCACCGTACGCCCTGCCACTGGACGGCCCCGCCCTTCGCCGACCCGGACCAATCAAGCGGCTCGCCATTCCCGAACATCCCCAGTGGTTCGGTGACCAGCAGTCAGAAGCAGCCTGGAACACCGCCATCAGCCTGTGGCGCGGGCTTGATGTGGAGTTGGTTCCCATGGATTTCAGCCCCATGCTGGAACTGGCTGCCCTGCTCTATGAAGGCCCCTGGGTGGCAGAACGCCACGCCGCCGTGGAAGCGTTCATGGCAAGCCACGCCGATGAGATGAACCCGGTCGTCAAAGGCATAATCAGCAACGCCGGCAAGTTCAGCGCCACGGATACCTTCAAGGCTCAGTACCGCAAGGAGGAACTGCAACGCGATATCGATGAGCTGCTGGCCGATGTTGACGCCTTGCTGGTGCCCACGGCGCCGACGGCACCCACCATTGAAGCGGTCAACGCCGACCCCGTGACCCTCAACAGCCAGCTGGGCACCTACACCAATTTTGTGAACCTGGCGGATATGAGCGCCCTCGCTGTCCCCGCCGGCTTCCGGGACGACGGCCTGCCTTTTGGCGTCACTCTGATCAGCGGCGCCTGGAAAGACACCGAACTGCAGCACCTCGCGTGCCAGTGGCTGAACGCCCACCGCACCAATTTGGGCGCTACCGATAAGCCCCGGCCCGAGGAAGAACCCGGAGCCGCCATCTCAACGCCCACGGTTCAGGTGGCGGTAGTGGGCGCTCACCTTAGCGGCATGCCCCTGAACACCCAGCTCACCGAACGCTTCTCGGTGCTGCTGGAGCAGACCACCACCTCCGCCAATTACCGGCTCTATGCCCTGCCCAACACCACGCCACCGAAGCCCGGGCTGAAACGGGTCGGCCCGGGTGAAGGCGAGCAGATCATCGTGGAAGTCTGGGAGATGCCCGCCTCGGCCTTCGGCTCCTTCGTGGATCTGATCCCAGCACCTCTGGGCATCGGCAACGTGGAGCTGGCCGATGGCCGCTGGGTGAACGGCTTTATCTGCGAGGGCTACGGCTTCGAGGGCGCCCGGGATGTCACCGAATTCGGCGGCTGGCGCGCCTTCATCACCGCTCTTAAATCCGGCAAGGCATAAGGAGAATCGCCTCCATGTTTAGCAAAGTACTGATCGCCAATCGGGGCGAGATCGCAGTCCGCACCATTCGCACCCTGAAGGCCATGGGCGTTCGCAGCGTTGCCGTATACTCCCATCAGGATCGCCATAGTCTGCACGTCACCCTGGCCGATGAATCTGTGGCCCTGACCGGTAACGGCGCCAGCGAGACCTACCTCGACAAGGCCCAGATTCTCTCCGCCGCCAAACACACCGGCGCCGAGGCGATTATTCCGGGGTATGGCTTTCTCTCCGAAAACGCCGACTTCGCCGAGGCCTGCGAGGCCGATGGCATTGCCTTTATTGGCCCCACGCCAGACCAGATGCGCGAATTCGGCCTGAAGCACCGGGCCCGGGAACTGGCGGAAGCCGCCGGCGTGCCCCTGGCTCCGGGCAGCGGCCTACTGGAAAGCCTGGACGAAGCCCTGCAAACCGCCGAACGGTTAGGTTACCCGGTGATGCTGAAAAGCACCGCCGGCGGTGGTGGCATCGGCCTGACCCGCTGCAACAGCGAGAGCGAGCTGCGGGACGCCTTCGAAACCGTGCGCCGCCAGGGCCAGAGCTTCTTCAATGACAGCGGCGTGTTTCTGGAGCGTTTCATCGCCCGGGCCCGCCATGTGGAAGTGCAGATGTTCGGTGACGGCAAAGGCAACGTGGTTGCCCTGGGCGAGCGGGATTGCTCCCTGCAGCGCCGAAACCAGAAGGTGGTGGAGGAAACCCCGGCCCCGAACCTGCCGGCCGCGACCCGCCAGAAGATGCTGGATGCCGCCGTCTCCCTTGGCCAGTCGGTGAATTACCGCTCCGCCGGCACCGTGGAATACATCTACGACGCCGACAGGGACGAGTTCTATTTCCTGGAAGTAAATACCCGCTTACAGGTTGAGCACCCGGTCACCGAGGCCGTAACCGGCCTCGACCTGATCGAATGGATGCTCAAGATCGCCGCCGGCGAAAGCCCGGACCTGGCCGCTTTTGAGCCCGAACTGAGCGGCGCCTCCATGGAAGTGCGCATTTACGCCGAAGATCCCCTGAAGGATTTCCAGCCCTCCCCCGGTGAGCTCACCGATGTGCACTGGCCGGAGGACGGCGTACGGGTGGATACCTGGGTGGAAAACGGCAGCGAAGTGTCCGCCCACTACGACCCCATGATTGCCAAGCTGATCGTGCACGGCAAAGACCGGCACGACGCCCTGGCCAAGCTGAAAGCCGCCCTGGCCGAAACCCGATTGATGGGCATTGCCACCAACCTGGATTATCTGCGCCAGGTGGTGGCCCAGCAGAGCTTTGCCGATGGCATTGTCTCCACCCGGGCACTGGAGAGCTTCGAGTTCAAACCCTCCGTGGCGGAAGTGGTCAAGCCCGGCACCTACACCACGGTGCAGGACTACCCGGGCCGCGTGGGCTACTGGAATATCGGCGTGCCGCCCAGTGGTCCCATGGACGACTATGCCTTCCGCATTGCCAACCGAATCGTCGGCAACCATAGCGAAGCCGCCGGCCTGGAGGCCACCCTGATCGGCCCTAGCCTGAGGTTCCACAAGGACTCGGTCGTTGCCCTGACCGGTGCGCTCACGGAAGCGACTCTGGATGACAAGCCGGTGGCATTCTGGAAACCCATCACCGTAAAAGCTGGCCAGGTTCTGGCGGTGGGCAAGGCGATCAAGGGCTGCCGAACCTATCTGGCGGTACGCGGCGGCTTTGATGTGCCGGTGTATCTGGGCAGCCGGTCCACCTTCGCCCTCGGCCAGTTCGGTGGCCACGGCGGCCGGCCTTTGCGCCCGGGCGACATGCTCGGCATCAGCCAGACTGCGTTGCCGGCCTGCACTACCACGGCGCCGACACACAATCCTGTCCCGGCGGACCCGGACCTGATCCCCGACTACCCCGACCACTGGGAAATCGGCGTGCTCTATGGCCCCCATGGTGCGCCGGACTTCTTCACTGAAAAGTCCATCGAGACGTTCTTCGAGCAGGACTGGGAAGTGCACTACAACTCCAACCGCCTGGGCATCCGCCTGAACGGACCCAAGCCGGAATTCACCCGGGCCGACGGCGGCGAAGCGGGCCTGCACCCGTCCAACATCCACGACTGCGAATACGCCATCGGCTCCATCAACTTCACCGGCGACATGCCCGTGATTCTCACCAAGGACGGCCCCAGCCTGGGCGGCTTTGTGTGCCCGGTCACCATTGCCAAGGCGGAGCTGTGGAAAGTCGGCCAGGTGAAACCCGGCGACACCATCCGGTTCGTGGCCATTGATAACGACACAGCCGTGAAACTCTCCGAGCGCCAGGAACTGGCCATCAAGAGCCTGATGGCACCGCCGATGGTCGATCTGGTGAAGCCGGACCTGGCACCGGTGAGCGGCCTGTCCGCCACCATCCTCGCCCACCTGGAGGAAACCGACGGCCGCCCGGAAGTCACCTACCGCCAGGCCGGCGACCAGTACATCCTGCTGGAGTATGGCCCGAACGTGATGGACCTTGGCTTCCGCCTGCGCATCCACGCCCTGATGGAAGCCATCGCCGACGTGCAACCCAACGGCCTGCTGGAACTGTCGCCAGGCGTGCGCTCCCTGCAGTTGCGATACGACGCCCGCATCCTGCCCCAGGCGGCGCTGATGGAGTATCTGCTGGATCTGGAAGCCACCCTGCCACCCACAGATGAACTGAAAGTCCGCAGCCGGGTAATTCACCTGCCCATGGCCTTTGAAGACAGCGCCACCCTGGAAGCCGTCGACAAATACCGCCAGTCGGTGCGCGACACCGCTCCCTGGCTGCCCAACAACGTCGACTTCATGCAACGCATTAACGGTTTGCCCAGCCGCGAGGCCGTGCGCGACATCCTGTTCTCGGCGAGATACCTGGTGCTGGGCCTGGGCGACGTCTACCTCGGCGCCCCCTGCGCCGTGCCGCTGGACCCACGGCACCGGATGCTCACCTCCAAATACAACCCGGCCCGCACTTACACGGCAGAGGGCACCGTGGGCATCGGCGGCGTATACATGTGCATCTACGGCATGGACTCCCCTGGCGGCTACCAGCTCGTCGGCCGCACCCTGCCAATCTGGAACAAGTACCTGAAGAATCCCCAGTTCGCAGAGGACGCGCCCTGGCTACTCCGGTTCTTCGACCAGGTGTGCTACTACCCGGTCACCGAAGCGGAACTGGACGAAATGCGTGACCAGTTCCGCGCCGGCCAGCTGACCGTAAAAATCGAGGAAGAAACCTTCGACCTCAAATCCCACCAGGCCTTCCTGGACGCCAACGCCGACTCCATCGCCGAATTCCGCGAACTGCAGCAGTCTGCTTATGCCAAAGAAGTGGCTTTGTGGAAAGACAGCGAAGCTGAGCAACTGGATAAACTGGCCAAGGCCCCGCCGAAAGCCGATGCCTCGGAACTGGAAAGGTTCGGGGAACTGGTGAGTGCGGAGATTGCCGGTAACATCTGGAAATGCCTGGTGAAACCAGGTGATACGGTTGCCGAAGGCGATCCGCTGGTGATCGTGGAGGCTATGAAAATGGAATTCGAGATAAACGCGACCCAGGCCGGGGAGATCAGTGCCATGCATGTGGAACCCGGCAAGGCTGTTACTCCTGGGGAGCCTTTGTTGAGCATCAAGGTTTAGGCTTGGGAGTTTGGCCTTCTCTGGCCGCCTGCTATGGAGTTGAGCCGATGGGCGCGGACCTGTCACAGACACGCCGTAAATACGTCCATGTAGGCTTGATCGCAGCATCCATGCTGCTCACAGTCTGTGACAGACCTGCCACCACCGGCTCTCGGACAGGGGAGTCGGCGGTTTGAGGAAAAGAAAGGTGATTTGTTTGCCTGACTGGCGGCGTAAGTCTGATCTTTCGAAGGAAAATCGCCAGAGTGCCGGTATTGGTTTCTGGCAGGCAAAGGGAGTTGGGTCGGATGGTGGGGTGCGGGTTTGGAAAGTGTGGGCAGCCTGGATGCTGCGATCAAGCCCCCAGGGATGGGTTCACGGCGTAGTTTGAAAACCGCACCC
>JAWWAT010000184.1:0-6548 GCA_033721635.1 Marinobacter sp.
CGTGCTGGCAGCCATTACATTGGGTTGACTGGTCTTGGACCAGATAACCAGTTCCTTGCCGGGGATGAGAGGGTCGCCTGGCGCCATGCCGTTCCAGGCCGCAACTTCACGCACTGAAACCCGGTGTTCCCGCGCAATGTCCCAGAAGGTATCGCCTTTTCGAACTGTGTAGCGAACCTTGTTGCCGTCGCGTTTCCGGTCCTGTTTGCGCTCAAGCCGCTGGGCGGCGCTGAGGTTGTAGGCATCGCTGCCCTTGGAGGCGGAAGGAATCATCAGGCGCTGGCCGATTCGGATCAGGTCAGTGTTCAGATTGTTGACCTGCTGGATAACAGACGGCGTTGTCGAGAACTTACGGGAAATCGAATTCAGGCTGTCGCCGGACTTGACCTCATAATTACGCCAGGAAACTCTCTGATCGGCAGGAATCTTTGCCAGTGCCGTGCGGAAGGTTTCAGCGTTCTGAACAGGAACCAACAACCGGTGAGGGCCGTCCGGTGAGGTTGCCCATCGATTGTAGGAAGGGTTGAGCAGGTAAATTTCGTCCACATCGACGCCGGCCAATTCAGCAGCCTGGGCAAGATCCAGCTGGGAGCCGGTGTCAACGATCTCGAAATAGGGCTCGTCCTTCAGAGAGGGTAGCTCGATGCCATAGGCCTCGGGATCATCAAATATCTTCGCCAACGCGATCAGCTTGGGGACATAATGACGGGTTTCCCTCGGGAGATGGAGGGACCAGAAGTCCGTTGGCTTGTTGCTGTTCCGGTTGCGGCGCATGGCGCTTGAGACCGTACCGCCACCGCTGTTGTAGGCGGCCAGAGCGAGGGTGTGGTCGCCGTCAAAACGATTGGCAAGACGGTCGAGATAGGTCAGAGCTGCATCGGTGGCGGCAATGACATCACGACGCTCGTCATGCCACCAGCTCTGGGTGAGGCCGAAATACTTCCCGGTGGATGGGATGAACTGCCAGAGGCCCGCGGCCCGGCCATGGGAATAAGCGAAAGGATCAAACGCGCTTTCAACAATGGGAAGCAGCGCATATTCGGCGGGCAAGCCGCGCTTTTCGGTCTGGTTAACAATGTAATGCAGGTAACGGCTGCCACGTTCAACCACCCGATCGATATAGCCCGGGTGACGGGCATACCAGTTCAGCTGGTCCCGCACGCGCTCGTTGTCGATATCATGGTCCAACACAAATCCGGACCGAAGTCTGGTCCAGAGATCCTGCTCAACCACCTGTTCTTCGACATCTTTCTGAACCGGATTATCGAGCTTCTCCCGGGCTTCCCTCGCGGCCACCTTCAATTCCGGAGCAATGGCCTCGTCCAGGGGTTCATTACGGGCAGCATCGCCGTTTTCCCCGGTTTCAACAGCCTTCTTCAGGCCCTCATCGCCTGCGGCAACATTGACTTCCTGTGTGTTCAGCGGGTTTTGCTCCCCCTGACTGATCAGGCTACTGCAGCCACTGGCGAGAGCTCCAGCAAAAACCAACAACGACAATCGTCCGACCGACATAAAGACATCCGGTTACAGGTTGAAGCCGGATTCAGAATCTGAAAAACCGGCATATTGAACAGTTTACGGTCACAAAGTTGAAATGATTCTATGGGACCGCTTTTCAAAGGGTCAAGAAACCTCTCGTTACGGCTCTGAGAGGATTTGTTAAGTACGTATCGCCGGGCGTCAGAAGTTATCCTTGCCGTGGCGGATTGCCGCAAAAATGGCGTCGTCGGAATCTGCTGGCAATCCATGGCTGGCGCAGTAGGTGCGGGCAGAGTCCACCACCGCCGGGTCGTCCCAGCGCAGGAAAGGATTCAGCTGCTTCTCATTTTCGAGCACCGAGGGTACGGTTGGTTTGCCAGCATCGCGGGCTTGCTTGCACCGCTGCTCGAAGTCCTTGAGGCCGTCGTCTTCCGGCAACCAGCTGCGGGCAAACCTGAGATTCGCGAGCGTGTATTCATGGGCACAGTAAACGGCGGTTTTCCCGGGCAGGGCACGCAGAGTCTGCAGGGATTGTCGCATCTGCTCGGGAGAGCCTTCGAACAGGCGGCCGCAACCACAAACGAAGAGAGTATCGCCGCAGAACAGCACCGGCCGGCCTTCAACTTCGACATCGGTGAAATAGGCAATATGGTCGAGGGTATGGCCTGGCACGCCCAACACCTGGAAAGTGATGTCTTCCCAGATCACCTCGTCGCCCGGGTGGACCAGGTTGGTACTACCCTTGAAGGGGGAATCCGCGGGGCCAGTCACACGGCAATCCGGAAAACGGGAGACCAACTCTTTAACACCACCGACGTGATCCGGATGGTGGTGGGTCACCAGGATGGTATCCAGGGTCAGTCGGTTCTCGGCCAGATGGTCCAGGACGGGCTGAGCCTGCCCCGGGTCCACGATCAGCGCCTTATCGCTGGCGGGATCGGAAAGGCACCAGATATAGTTGTCACTGAACGCGGGTATGGCGGAAATGGTCAGCATAGGGGCCCCACATGTGCGTATCGAATGTGACTGATATGATAGAGCATTAATTACTAGGCCCCAACCTCAGGTTCGGGCTTCGGGGGTGGCGCATTGGTCAGTGAATCCAGCGAAGTTGATTATTCTGCCAGGCATGAGAGCTTTGAGCGATGGTTCCAGACGCCTCTGGGCAGGGCGTTGCTCGCGGATCAGAGACGTTTTGTCGACGCCGAGCTTCAGAGCCTGACCGGTGCCAGACAGTTGCAGGTGGGAATCAGCCATCGGCTTCCCCTGGCGACGGGCACTGATTTCTCCCAGAAAGTCATGACAACACCCCGGTGGTATCCTCACATTCCGGAGGGTGTTGCCATTTGTGATGCCGACGAGCTGGCCTTTCCCGGGGACTCGATGGATCTCGTTGTGCTGCATCATACCGCTGATTTTTCACCTTACCCGCATCAGGTCATACGGGAGGCTGCGCGCGTTCTCAGAGGAGAGGGCACCATGGCCCTGATTGGCTTCAATCCACTCAGTCTTTGGGGTGTCCGAAAGCTGATTGCCAGAAGCAATGAAGGCCCCTGGGGCGGACGGTTTCTGCTGAGGGGGCGAATGGAAGACTGGCTGCACCTGTTGGGTTTCAATGTTGAAGCGTCCGTTACCCGTTTTTTCAGAACGCCCCTGCAGCGAAGCGGTCGTAAGGCTGTCAGTAGGACGGATGCCCGCCTTTCGGGAAACCGCTTCCTGCCAGTGGGTGCCTATTACTGTATCCTTGCCAAAAAACGCGTGCATGCCCGGCTTCCGAGGCGGCCCGTCTGGCGTCAGAGCAAGGTCATAACCCTGCCGGGCACCGGAACGGTGGGCGCATCCCGCGGCTGCAGTCGTAACGGTTCACCCGTGAACAGGTTGAAGTAACTCATCAATAACCGAACCAGGAGACCGAATGGCCGGTAAGGTAATCCTTTATACTGATGGCGCCTGCAAGGGCAATCCCGGCCCGGGCGGCTGGGGCGTTGTCCTGCGCTATGGCGATAACCGCAAAACCCTGCACGGCGGGGAGGCACAGACTACCAACAACCGGATGGAACTCATGGCGGCCATTCGGGGCCTGGAGGCCTTGAAACGCCCCTGCGAGGTGGAGCTGTTCACCGACTCCCAGTATGTTCGCAAAGGCATCACTGAATGGATGGCGGGCTGGAAGCGCAATGGCTGGAAGACATCGGCGAAGAAGCCGGTGAAGAACGAGGATCTCTGGCGTGAGCTGGATTCGGAAGTGGCCCGGCACAAGATTAATTGGCACTGGGTAAAAGGGCACTCGGGCGTTCCTGACAACGAGTTGGCGGATGAACTTGCCAATCGTGGGGTTGAAGAGCTTGCAAACGCATAAACTTTTTTACAGACACGCGCAGATAATCGGATACAGGCAATGAGACAGATCGTACTGGATACAGAAACCACGGGCATCGACCCGGCCGAGGGGCATCGGATCATCGAGATTGGCTGTGTGGAACTGATGGAGCGCCAGCTCACCGGGCGGAACTATCACGTCTACATCAATCCGGACCGGGAGGTTGAGGCCGAAGCCATAACCGTTCACGGCATCACCAACGAGTTTCTGGCCGACAAGCCGCGATTTGCCGAGATCGCTGACGAATTCTTCGAGTTCATCAAGGGAGCCGAACTGGTTATCCACAACGCCGCGTTCGACGTTGGCTTTATGGATTCCGAATTCGCCCGCCTGAAGCCGGTGCGAAAGACCGCCGACCATTGCGGCATCGTGGACTCCCTGGCGATCGCAAGAGCCCGGCATCCGGGCCAAAAGAACAATCTGGATGCGCTCTGCAAGCGCTACGGCGTCGACAATAGCAACCGTGACCTGCACGGAGCTTTGCTGGATGCGGAGATCCTGGCCGATGTGTACCTGCTGCTAACCGGTGGCCAGACTGCGCTTTCACTGGATGCGGGATCCGAAAACGGTGGTGGCAACGGCGGAATCAGAAGGCTACCCGCAGACAGGGCACCGCTCTCAGTGGTTCGCGCCTCAAGTGCAGAAAGCGAAGCCCATGAGGAGTTCATGTCGCTGCTCGAAAAACAGGCCGGCGAAACCGTTTGGGGCAAACTCCAGAGCGCGGAATGAGAACTGGGTCGGCCTGTACCAAATGTTACATTCCGCCTTTCTTGAGGTACTTGAGTTTTATGTTATAAGTAATGATAAGTTCGCCAGTTTTTTGCGAACTGGCTTTGGCCGGAAAAGGGGTTAACCGGCCCAGAACAAAAAGGCCTGGTCCGCTATTGCCGGCCCAGTGACCACCAAAGAGGATGCGGTAGTCTCCGCAACATTAACGGGAAGCGTTTATGGTTCAGTCGTCTCTCGCGACGAAATCGCAGTCGTTTGACCTGGTCAAAAGTGAAATAGAGCAGACCATCAAGCAGGCAGAATCCAGCCTTGAACGCTTTCAGGAAAACCGCGAAAGGGGTGAGGATCTCCAGAACTGTGTTGATTTCATCAATCAGTTGCGGGGCATTTTCATCCTGGTGGAGCTTCGCGGCGGAATCCTGCTTTGTCAGGAAGCGGTCACCATGGCCAACGATGTGCCGGTTGGTGCCAACGACGACAAGAACATCCTCCTCACGACCCTCAACAGCGCCCTGTTTATCCTTCGCCGCTATGTGGAGTATTACCACCAGCAAAGGGAAGATCATCCCGAGCTTCTTCTGCCTGTCATCAACGAGCTTCGGGAGGCCCGGCGAGAGAAGCCTTATCCCGAATCCTGCTTTTTCGATGTGGATGTCAAGGAACGCCCGGATTTCTGCGCCGGCCTGTCCTTGCAGGCGTTTGAGGGGAATGAAGCGGATTACGAGATCATGGCCCGTCGGATGCGCCTGACCTTCCAGGTTGCGCTTCTCGGTATTCTGCGTGACCGCAATGATGTGGTGAACAAAAAGCTGATCGGGCGCTCCGCCCGTGGTTTTGCCCGTCTGTGTCAGGGCGCACCCATGGCGCAGATGTGGTGTCTCGTCGGTATAGTGGCCGACACCATGCTTGACCGGGCGATGGTCTTTAACAAGGCCCGCAAACGCATGTTCATGCGGATCGAAAAATACGCCCGAGAAGTGGTGTACGTGGGCAAGGTTGCAACCGGCAAGGACGCGCCGGATTCGCTGATCCGGGACCTGGTGTATCTGCTGTACCGTAGCGGTTCCGCAAACCCTGAAGTCACCGAGGTATTGTCTGCGTACCATCTTGCGCCGGCCGATTTTCCGGATTCCATGCTCGAGGCCCACTCCCGCAGGCTATACGGCCCGGGTAGTGATGTCCTCAAATCACTGGCGGAAGCTCTGCAGGATGAACTGAACCAGTTGAAAGACAAGCTGGACATTATTGAGCGGGGGATCGAGCCGGATCTCGCGGAGCTGTCTTCCATCGCGGATGCCCTGGAGCGCCTTGCGAACACGCTCGTGATGCTGGACCTGAACAAGCTGGCCGGACTTGCCCGGGAAGAGGCAGGCAAACTCCGACGCTGGGAAGAAGAGTCCCGGTTGCCAGGGGATGATGAGCTCTACCGTCTGGCAGATTCCGTGCTCGGTATTGAAGATGCTGTAATGCAGATCGTGACCCGGGGTATCACGTCGGAAACCGATGCTTTGGCTGGCGGCGAAAGGAAGCGCGAAGAGTCGGTATATCTCCGGGAGGCGCTCTACGTGGTTGCCGATGAAGCCCGTGGAGCGCTGACCCTGGCAAAGCGTGCGATTACCGCCTTTATCGAATCCGACTACGACAAGCTCCACCTTGCCAACCTTCCGGCAACGCTCCACAGCATCTGGGGTGGCCTGCATATGGTCAATGACCCTTCCGCCGCAGGCGTTCTGGAGCGTGTGGCGGGTTCTATTCAGGAGCGTCTGCTGGATGCCAAGGAAGCTCCGGCCGCCCAGGTGCTGGAAGCGCTTGCGGATGCGCTGACCTCGCTGGAATACTACATTGAGAGTATCGGCAAAAGTGAAGATCGCAATGTCGACCTGCTGAAACTCGCTGAATCGTCGCTGGACGATGTAGGTTTGTAATTCATGTCCCATATGCTCGCCACCATTGTACTGGC
>JAWWAT010000185.1:0-6524 GCA_033721635.1 Marinobacter sp.
AGCGGTATGGGGCAGCAAAATGGCAAACTCCTCGCCACCAAAGCGATACACGGTATCCGAGGTGCGCACAGACCGCTCAAGCTCGGCAGCTGCAATTTGCAGCAGATGATCCCCAACAACATGCCCATGAGTGTCATTGACAGTCTTGAAGTGGTCCAGGTCACAGAGCACGAGGGAGTAAGGTTCGCCATGGCGCTCGGACAGAAGGCTCGAGCGCTGCAGGGCGTCATCGAGGGCCCGCTTGTTGGGAATCCCGGTCAGCGAGTCGGTCAGTGACGCCTGTTCAATGGCAACGTATTGGCAGGCGTTACGGAGCGGGCAAATGGCAGCGCTGAGAATCATCTCGACCCCCTCCAGTTCCTGTTCCGTGAACCGTTGCCGTCGCTGTAGGACCAGTGTTCCATAATTCGCGCCTTCAAGGCTTAACCGATACTCACAACGGTGGGGGCCGCCCATGCCGGTGGCATAGACAAAATCCTGTTTGCCGATTCGATGCCGGTAGTTAAGTGCTGAGAAGGGCACCACAGCAGCAATCTCCTCAGCCAGTATGGCCAGCTGCAGTTCCAGCGACAGGGTGGTGGACAGACGGCGGGTCAGCCTCGTCAGAACATCCGGCGTGTTATTCCAGTCCTGATGGGCCTGACGCAGCGCTGCCAGCTTTTGGGGCTGGGCGGAAGACTGTTGGATCGACGGTATGTTTTTCACTACGGTTCACTCTGTCGCAGAAGTTTACAGTGCTTTGTCGTTCACAAGCAGAAAGCGTGCCGAAAGAATAATTGTCTTTAAAAACAGTATCTAAAAGGCCAAATGTCATTCTGAATCGAGGTTTTCGACATAGTTTTCAGTCTTGCTGTCAAAAAAACGGCAGTGGTTTGCCGCCGGGTTTGCAGCTCTGCGCAAAATGTCAGACAAGGGGATGGGGCAATAGATTCCCTGTGGTAAACTTCTGCGCTTGAAATCGTGCTGTCTTCAGGAATGAGTGACCATCTTTATGAGGTTTCAGGCCCCGGAAAGTCTGTCCGAACAAATCGCCCAGCATCTTGGGCAAAGGATCATCACGCGGGATCTCAAACCCGGCGAACGTATTCAGGAGCTGAAGGTGTCGGGCGAGCTGAATGTCAGTCGTGGTTCAGTGCGGGAAGCGCTTCTTATTCTCCAAAGGCGGCATCTGATCGAGATTTTCCCGCGCCGGGGTGCAGTGGTCTCGAGCTTGACGCCCGAGAGCGTCAACAGCCTCTATGACATCTATATTGATCTGCTTTGCATGCTCGGGCGAAAGGTGCTCGAGCGCTGGTCTGGAAAGGAGCTTGGCGGTGTTATGGGCCAGGTGCGCGAATTGCAGGCAGTGATCGATGCCCTCAACGCCACCAGTGCAGACGCCGCCGAGCAGGTCATTGACGCCGGATTCGGGGTGATGCGCTACGCCTACGGGCTGGTTGAAAACCCCTTTCTGGAGGAAACCCTCGAGAATTTCCGACCAGCGATCAGTCGCACGTATTTTGTGGCGCTGGAGCATTTCCGGGAAGAAATCGGTGAAACAGCGACCTTCTTTCGGCAACTGGCGGACGCTGCTGTCAATGACGACGCTGAGCGGCTGCAAGCTGTCATCCAGGCTTTCGGGGAACACCAGCGGCAGCAGGTGTTGACGATTCTCCGGCAGGAAGCGAGCGCCTGATATGCGTCTGAAGTCCATCAAACTGTCCGGCTTCAAGTCCTTCGTCGACCCCACCACGGTGCCGTTTCCCTCCAACATGACCGCCGTTGTCGGCCCCAATGGTTGCGGCAAGTCCAACATCATCGATGCGGTTCGCTGGGTGATGGGTGAAAGCTCCGCCAAGTACCTGCGCGGCGAATCCATGACCGACGTTATCTTCAACGGTTCCAGTGCCAGAAAGCCTGTGGGCCAGGCTTCCATCGAACTGGTGTTTGATAACAGCGATGGTTCCGCGCCCGGTGAATTCGTGAAATTCAACGAAATCTCCGTTCGACGCCGGGTTTCCCGGGAAGGACAGTCAGAATATTTCCTGAATGGCTCCAAGTGCCGGCGCCGCGACATTACCGACCTGTTCCTGGGGACCGGCCTGGGCCCGAGGAGCTATGCCATCATCGAGCAGGGCATGATCTCCAGGCTGATCGAGGCAAAGCCGGAGGAGCTTCGGATCTACATTGAGGAAGCTGCCGGCATATCGAAGTACAAGGAGCGGCGCCGTGAAACCGAGAATCGTATCCGTCGAACCCAGGAAAACCTGGAGCGGCTCACCGATCTGAGGGAAGAACTGGGACGTCAGTTGCAACACCTGGAGCGCCAGGCGGCAGCCGCGGAAAAGTACAAGGCCTACAAGCAGGAAGAGCGGCAGAAAAAAGCCGAACTGACGGTGCTTCGCTGGCAATCCCTGGACAATGACCTGCAAACCTGGCGCGGCATGATCCGGGACACCGAACTTGAGCTCGAAAAATTCCTGACCGAACGCGTCAGCCTGGAGTCCTCTCTGGAATCCCTGAGAGACAATCATCAGGAACGCACCGAGCATTTCAACCGGGCTCAGGCACGCTATTACGAAGCCGGTGCGGATATCGCCCGAATCGAGCAAAGCCTTGAGCATCAGCGTGAACGTAGCCGGCAGATGGCCGCGGAACTGGACCAGGCCATGGCCAACCAGCGCGAACTCGCGAGGGAGCTGGAGCAGGACGAGGACAAGCTGTCCGGTATCCAGGAAGAGCTGGACATGATTGAGCCCGAACAGGAAGCACTGGCGATGCGGTCCGAGGAATCGGGCGAGAAACTGCAGCAGGCCGAAGACGCCATGAGCGACTGGCAGCACCAGTGGGAAGATTTCAGCGCCCGCTCTTCGGATGCCCGGCGCCAGGCCGAGTTGGCCCAGTCCAGGATTCGTTCCCTCGAGGACGCCATCGAGCAACTCCTCACCCGCCAACGCAAGCTCCAGGATGAACAGGAGTTGCTGGAAGGCCAGATGGATCGCGCGGAGCTGGAGGAATTGCTGGAACAGCAGGAAACCCTGGAACTCAAGCGGGAGGAAGCGGCCGAGCGCATTGCAGCGGTCCAGGACGAGCTCTACGAAGCCCGACAGCAACAGCGGGACGCGGAGCAGACGGTTTCTGAAGAGCGCCAGCGGGTCCAGAGCCTTCGCGCATCCCTGGAATCCCAGCAGGCGCTGCTGGATGAGCAAATGGGGGCCGGGGATGATGTCTTGCAATCCTGGCTTGCACAGAATGCCCTGAGCGATATGCCCCGTGTGGCCAGTCAGCTCAATATCGCCGACGGCTGGGAATTTGCGGTTGAGCAGGTTATCGGGCGGTTTACCCAGGGGCTGTGTCTTCCTGACATTAACCAGCTTTCATCGGCTATGCGAGAGGCACCACGCGGGCTGGCGCTTGTTGAAGCAGAAGCGGCGGCTGATGCTGGAAATACCGGGCTCGCGGCAAAGGTCTCGGGCGTGCCGGGAATTGCCTCGTTGCTCCGGGGTATTGACGCGGTAGAAACCGTTTCCGATGCCATGGGTATGCGATCAGCCCTCAGCGACGGGCAGAGCCTGATGACGCCCGAAGGGGTTTGGGTGTCCCGGGACTGGGTGCTGATGCCGGACTCGGACGCCGGCCAGGTCGGGGTGATTGAGCGGCAGAAGAAAGTAACCGAACTGACCTCGCAATTGGCCGAGGCCGAGGAAGCGCTGGAGGCGGCCAATGAGAGGCTGGAGGAACTTCAGGAGCGCGCTGAACGCTCGGAATCCGCTCGGGACGAAGCCCAGACACGTTTGAGCGAGGCAGACCGCGAGCTGAGCACATTGTCGTCCAGGGTCAGCGGCCTGCGGGCCCGGGCCGAGCAGATTGATGCCCGTCTTCAGCGAATCCGGGACGATATCGAGGATGTGGCTGAAAACCTTGAGAGCCAGAAAGAGAGCTTGCAGGAGGCCCGGGAAGAGTGGCAACAGGCGCTGGCCTCCACGGAAGACAGTGACGAAGAAAAAGAACGGCTTCTCGAGCAGCGGGACACCCTGCGCGGGAACCTCGACCGGCTGCGCCAGGAAGCCCGCCACGATCGTGATCACGCGCATCAGTTGCAGCTTCAGCTCCAGACCCTGCACAGTCAGCGGGACGGCCTCAGGCAAACTATCGACCGGATGCAGATGCAGAAGGAACGTATCGATGAGCGTCTGGAAATTCTGAGGGAATCCCGGGAAAGCGCCGAAGAGCCCATCGAAGATCTGCAGATGCAGCTCGAAGGGCTATTGGACCGTCGACTGGCCGAAGAGGAAAAGCTGGGTGCCGCCCGCGATGCCCTGGAAGAGATCGATCGGGAGGTCCGTGAAAAGGAGCAGGGCAGAAGCGGCACCGATCATCGTATTCAGGAAGTCCGGTCACGGCTGGAAAAACTGAAAATGGAATCCCAGGCCCTGGAAATCCGCTCCGGCAACCACATCGAGCAGCTCAAGGAGCTCGACGTCAAGCTTCAGGACATTCTCTCCCAGCTGCCTGAGGGGGCGAACGAGAAGGACTGGGCAGAGGAGCTGGAACGCATCGGTAATCGGATACAGCGTCTGGGAGCGATCAACCTCGCGGCGATCGAGGAGTTTCAGGTTCAGAGTGAGCGGAAAACCTACCTGGATTCCCAGCACGAAGATCTGATGGAAGCTCTGGAGACGCTGGACAACGCCATTCGGAAAATCGACCGGGAAACCCGACAACGCTTCAAGGAAACGTTCGACCAGGTGAACGGTGGTCTGCAGGCCCTGTTCCCGAAGGTGTTCGGGGGCGGTAATGCTTATCTGGAACTGACTGGCGAGGATCTTCTGGAAACCGGCGTTGCAATCATGGCGAGGCCGCCAGGCAAGAAGAACAGCACCATCCACCTGTTGTCAGGTGGAGAGAAGGCACTTACGGCGATTGCCCTGGTGTTCTCGATTTTCCAGCTCAACCCTGCACCTTTCTGTATGCTGGATGAAGTGGATGCGCCGTTGGACGACGCCAACGTAGGGCGCTACGCAAACATGGTCAAGGAAATGTCGAAACAGGTTCAGTTCATCTACATTACCCATAACAAGATTGCCATGGAGATGGCGGATCAACTGATGGGGGTGACCATGCATGAACCGGGTTGTTCGCGACTGGTCTCGGTCGACGTGGACGAAGCGGCGGCGCTGGCGGAGGCCTGAGCCTGCTCAGAAATCGGGCAACCATGACAAAAACGCCATCTGGCCCGGGTGTGCGTTGTATTCGTTACGGGCTTTTCTTAGAGTAGCAATGTTACGGGATCTGCAAACAGGACAGCAGCACTATGTCACTTAGGGAATGGTTAATTGCCATCGGTACCCTGGTCATCATCGGCATTGTTATTGACGGTATTCGCCGGATGCGGCGTGCCCGGAAAGAATCCATGGCTATTTCGTCGGGAATGGGCGCCGACGAGCTCGAGGATTCGCCACTTGATGACGAGTACAACCCCGAGTTGCCCAACGGCGGCGCCCGGACCATCTCCCGGGACACCCTGGAAGAGCGTGGTTACGTAAAACGCGAAAAATCCAGTCGGTTCGGGAGTCCCAAACCCAAGCCAACGCGCCCTGTAAATGCGGATTCGTCGAAAGATTCTGAGCCAGAGCATGCCGTCACCGGTCGTGAGGAGCCCGTTGAAAACGAACCCCTAGAGTCGGAACCGGATTTCGGTCTGTCCAGCCATGATCCTGATGAAACCGAACCTGAATCCGGTTGGGGGGCGATCGAGGAGGATGTTGACGGGGCCCCTCCGACGGTCACGACCGAAGTAGAGGAAGACACTGCACGGCGGGAACCGGCACGACCGAACACCGGTCAGCCGCTGGCGGGCGCAAATCGGCCGGAGGCCAGGGAAGTTATTGTGATCAACGTTTTGGCGAAGAGCGGCGAGGACTTCAAGGGACCAGCTCTCAAGAAGTTGTTCGAAGCCTGCGGCCTGGAGCACGGAGACATGGACATATATCACCGCCATGAGGAATCCGACACCACCAGCCCCGTCCAGTTCAGTGTTGCCAACGCGGTGGAACCGGGTACCTTCAAACCGGGCGATATGCCGGCCCTGACCACACCCGGTATCAGCTTTTTCATGAGTATGCCGGGGCCCACTAATGCCCTGCAGGCATTCGAGTTCATGCTCGAGACCGCCCAGGCAGTGGTTCGTAACCTCGGTGGCGAACTGAAAGATGAGCGCCGCAGTGTGATGACCCCTCAAACGATCGAGCATTGCCGCCAGAGAATTCGGGAGTTCGAGCGCAAGCAGCGTTCCCAGAAAGTCTGAAACAAGGCGGTAACAGACGGCCAGATGCCCGGTTTGCTCCGGGCATTTTTTTGAGAGACGAGAGTGCCAGTCCATGAGCAAAGCCACGCCCGATATAACCCAGCGTGTAGAAGAACTCCGTTCGGTTATTGATGACCACAACTATCGGTACTACGTGCTGGACGACCCCCGGATTCCCGATGCGGAATACGACAGGCTGTTTCGGGAACTGCAGACCCTGGAAGCCGATTATCCGGAG